>DATICK010000064.1:0-7062 GCA_035456865.1 Sulfuricaulis sp. | reverse complement strand
AATCGAGGCGACGTTGAGCGCGCCCGAGGCAGCTACTATGAGGAACACGGCGAATACATGCGGCACGCCCCAGATGATCTGGTTCGACATGCCGGTGATCCAGTGGCCATGGTGCTCCATGTACAGGGCGGCGCTCAGTCCAGCGAGGGTGATGGCGCCGAGTATGCCCAACACCGCATAGAAACCGAGGCTGCGCGGTTGGATCGTTACGTATTGCATATGTGCCATGCGTCAGATCCCCCGGTAACGCACGCCGGTGTTCAAATTCAGGTCCGGGCGCAGTTGAGTGGTAGGTGCGGACACGAGCTGTTTATTGATCTCGCTGTTCGGGTCTTTGAGGTCACCGAAGACCATGGCCTTGTTGCCGTCCTTGGTGCAGGCCTCTACGCAAGCGGGAATTCGTCCGGCATCCACGCGGTGCACGCACAGCGTGCAGGACTCGACCGTGCCCTTGCCGCGCGGTGCGTACGCTTTCTGGTTGGTGGTTTCCTCATGCACGAAGGAGCGCGCCTTGTACGGGCAGGCCATCATGCAGTAGCGGCAGCCGATGCAGATATGCTTGTCCACCAGCACAATGCCGTCGATGCGCTTGAACGAGGCGCCGGTGGGGCAGACATCCACGCACGGCGGTTCCGCGCAGTGCTGGCACATGACCGGCAGTGTTTCGACATAGCCGGTCAGCTTGTCCTTGAGTTCGACTTTGCGAATCCACTGGGCATCGGTGGCGGGGCGGTTATGCCCCTCCCATCCATTTTCCGTGCGGCAGGCGGTGACACAGGCGTCGCAGTCGTGACACTTGCTGATATCCACGAGCAGACCCCAGCGCTGCAGGCTGGTGGCGGCCTCTTCGGGAGAGCGGGCGCCCGCCAGTTCGACGAGGCGCAAGCCCGGCGCTAGCGCCATGCCGGCGACGGCGGCACCACCGATTCCAATGAATTCTCTGCGGCTGAGGCTCATGGTTGATTCCCGTTGGCTGTGCCCATCGCGGCGGAGGTGTGCATGTTTTCCGTCGTACCGGCAGGGCTCGCCGCCTTGGGCGGTTGCCCGTTCTTTTCCGGCGCGGACGAGTGGCAGGTGAAACAATCGATGCTGACGGAAGCATAGACATGGCAGCTCTCGCAGAATCCGTCCTTGCCGAGCACGCTGTTGGTTTTGGGATCGGCATGGCAGTCAACGCAGTTTTTAAAACTGTATTTCTGCGTGCGAATCCCCTTGTGCATGGTTTCATCGCGTTGATGCAGGATGTACTTCATGTGGTTGCGCCGCATCTCCGCGGTCGGTTCAACGCACTTCTCGCCCTTGTATGTCTTCACGGTCGGGCCGAGGGCGAGTTTCGCGCCGGAAGTATCCGCCGCCAGCACTGCCGCGACAGCCAGCACGCCGGCCGCCACCGCGGCCACGCCGCCAAACACCATTCGCCTCATCTTGCTCATCGTCGCGAGTTGTCTTAGTGATCGCCCATGCCCATCTTGATGTAGCCGGTCGGGCAGACGTCGGCGCAGATATGGCAACCGATGCACAGATCGTAATCGGTGTACACATAGCGCCCCATCGTCGATTCAGTCTTGGGTGTGCGTTTGACGGCGGTCTGCGGACAGTAGATGACGCAGTTGTCGCATTCGAAGCACATACCGCAACTCATGCAGCGCTTGGCTTCCTCGACGGTCTGTTTTTCGTCCAGCCCGAGCATGCGTTCCTTGAAATGTCCCAGCACCTCTTTGGCGTCGGGAACCATCTCGGTGCGCAGGTGGCGCGGGACATACTGGAAATGTCCGAGGAACAGTTCATCCGACTGGCAGACTTCGGCTTCCGAGCGATCTTCGAAGTTGTGGATCGCGAAGCCGCCAACGGACTTGCCCTGTTCCGACGTGCCGCGCTGGCCGCGATCGATCGCACGCTCGCTTTCCGGGCCCTCCGGCTTGAACTCTTTCGGGGTCAGGCCTACTTCCTGAAGCTTGGCGAGCAGACTGAAGTGGTGCACGTCCACCTTGGGACGCTTGCCCATGTCCTGCTTGCTGAGGTAGTGATCGATGCTTTCCGCCGCAATCGAACCCTGACCGATGACCGTGGTGAGCAGGTGCGGGCGGATGATGTCACCGCACACGAAGTGTCCCGGCTTGCCCGGCACCTGATAGAACTTGTCGGCATTGATCAGGCCCTTGCCGTTGTTGAATTCTTCCATGCCGCGGAAGTCGCCCATCTGGCCGATGGCGGAGACGATCAGATCGGCTTCCAGGTTATGCTCCGTGCCCGGTTTCTCCACCGGTTTGCCGCTGGAGTAGTCAAGCTCGATGACGCGCAGCGCCTTGGCGCGACCTTTGTCGTCGAGGATGACCTGCACCGGCTGCAGTGAACCGCGGATGTTCACGCCTTCACGCTGGGCGTCGTCGATTTCGTGCTTGGCGGCGTTCATCTTCTCCACCGGCTGGCGCGACATCAGTAACACCTCGGCGCCATCCTTTTTCGCCGTGACCGCCACGTCATGCGCGGTCTGGCCCATGACGACATATTCCGGACGCTCGGACTCGGCCAGTTCCCTGATGTAACCCAGACGGCGCGCCACCGAAGCGACGTCGATGGAGGTGTCACCGCCACCGATCACGATCACGCGGCCGGCCACGGATTTGAGGCGGCCCTGGTTGAAAGCCTCGAGGAAAGCCACGCCGGTGATGCAATTCGGCGCATCCGCGCCGGGAACCGGGAGTGCGCGACCGGACTTGCAGCCGATGGCGAACAGAACGGCGTCGTGCTGTTTTTCGATATCCTTCATCGGGATATCCACGCCGACCCGGGTCTTGAGTTTGACTTCCACGCCCATGTTGACGATGCGATTGATTTCGCCATTCAGCGATTCGCGCGGCAGGCGATAGCCCGGCACGCCATATTTCGCCATGCCGCCGAGTTCTTCGTGGTCGTCGAACATCGTTACCGCGTGTCCCTTGCGGCGCAGCTGATAGGCTGCCGCGAGACCTGCGGGACCGCCGCCAATGATGGCGACTTTCTTGCCCGTGGACTTCTCAGCCGGCTTGAACGCGATTTTGTTTGCCAGCGCCGTGTCGCCGATAAACTGCTCCACTGAGTTAATGCCAACGTAGTCTTCCACCACGTTGCGATTGCAGCCCGTCTGGCACGGGGCGGGGCAAACACGCCCCATCATGGACGGGAAGGGGTTCGCCTCGGTCAGGCGGTTAAAAGCATATTCCTGCCACTTAACGTCCTTGGGCGGCTTCTCGATGCCGCGCACGATGTTGAGCCAGCCGCGGATGTCTTCGCCCGAGGGGCAGCTCGCCTGACAGGGAGGCGTTTTGTGCACGTAGGTCGGGCACTTGTCGGTTTCATCCGCGGTGAAAATCCGCGACTGCAAGGAAGGCCATTCGTGGTCGCCGTCTTTGAATTTCCGGAACGTTAATGCGGTCTTGACCTCTTTGGTCTTGTCTGCGGGAGTTGCCATTGCGAATCTCCTGTTTCTAGAATCTGTTTGCCAGTGAAAAAACTATTCGTTTACCGCGCCAAGCTTGATTGCCTTGCTGACCAGACCGTGAACACTCTGAATCGTGTCCATCGGGAACTTGTAGTAGGGCAGGACCTTGGTGAACTGCGCCTTGCAGATGGCGCAGATCGCGGCGATGTGCGTGACACCGTGCTGTTCGACGACGTCCTTGAATGCCTGCATGCGCGGAGCCGTGCCCTTGATGCGCAGATCCAATATCTCGTCGGTGAGCAGCCCGCCGCCACCGCCGCAGCAGTAGGTGCTCTCATAGATGGTTTCGGGCGCCATGTCGAAGAACTTGTTGACCGAGGCCTTGACCACGGCGCGTGGGATGATGAACTGACCGCCGGGCATGTTGCCCATGCGCGAGGCGCGCGCCACGTTGCAGGAGTCGTGGAAAGTGACGACCTTGTCGTCGTTCGCGCTCTTGTCGAATTTGAGCGCGTTACGCTGAATCAGGTCGTAGGTGAATTCGCAAATATGCTGCGGTATCGGGTAGCGCTGGTCGAGGAAATCGAACGGGCCGATGACCGTGTTCCAGAAGCTGTATGCCACGCGCCAGGCATGGCCGCACTCGCCGACGATGATACGTTTGACGCCCAGGTCCAGCGCCGCCTCGCGGATGCGCTTGGCGACCCGGTGCAGGTCTTTATGCGAACCAATAAACATGCCGAAGTTTCCGGCTTCGGAGGCGTGTGAGGAAAGCGTCCAGGACACGCCGGCGGCATGGAACACCTTGCCGTAGCCGATGAGCCCGTCGACATGCGGTTCGGCGAAGAAGTCAGCCGAAGGAGTGACCACCATGATTTCGGCACCCTTGACATCAACCGGGTATTTCACGTCCACGCCGGTGTCGTCTTTGACGTCTTCCTCGAGTCCCTCCAGGGTGTTGGCGAGCGCCGGGCCCGGCAGACCGAGGTTGTTGCCGACTGTGTAGACCTTGACGAGGACTTCGTTGCAATACTTCTGGCCCTGACCGACGGTGTCCATGATTTCGCGCGCGGCCATCGAAATCTCGGCGGTATCGATTCCGTAAGGGCAGAACACCGAGCAGCGGCGGCACTGCGAGCATTGATGAAAGTAGGTATACCACTCGTCGAGCACGTCCTTGGTCATGTCGCGCGCGCCGACGAGCTTGGGGAAGAATTTTCCGGCGAAGGTGTAGTAACGCCGGTATACGGAACGCAGCAAGTCCTGGCGCGCGACCGGCATGTTCTTCGGGTCGGAAGTGCCGAGATAATAATGACACTTGTCGGTGCAGGCACCGCACTTCACGCATGAATCCAGGAACACCTGGAGTGCGCGCGATTCAGAGACCATTTCACCCAGTTTCTTGACGGCGACGTTTTCCCAGTCCGGCACAAGTTCTTTCGGGAATCCCACGCCAGCCTGGACATCAGGTTTCGCGATGTACGGTATGGAGCCGGCCATCGTGTCCTTTTTGAGATGAGGAATAATCTGGTAATCGCCGAGGACCGGTGTTTCGATATCAGCCATTGCTTAGATCCCCGTTATCTTGCTGTTGTCGATTTTTGCGCTCCAGCCGGCGACCCAGCGCTTCTCGCGGGCATTGTCGACCTGGTTGCGGGTGGGACTGAAGAACACGCCCGGGGCATGCAGCAGCTTGCTGACCGGGAACACGATCATGAGCGTCGCCACCAGCGTGAGATGCACCAGCAGCGCCGGATCGGCCGGGAGCGGCTGCCAGTTGAACGTCATCAGCCCCTGGAAGAAGGCCTTGAGGGAAACGATGTCGGTGCGGGCCAGGTATTTCATGGAGAGACCGCTGACACCGATACCGACCAGAAGCGCCAGCATCAGATGATCGGACAGATTACTGATGTAACGCACGCGGTCCACCACAAACCGGCGTCCCCATAGCCCCAGGAGGCCCGCGACCATGCCAAAGCCGGTGAACACGATAAACCACTGCAGCAGCGGCACGAAGAACCACACGGGTTCGGTGAAATAGCGCAGGTGCCAGAGCAGCTCCACGAACAGACAGAGGTGGAACAGCCAGCCGAACAACCAGGTCCACTTGTTCGACTTGAACAGGCTCTCGAACACCGTGACTTCGCGCGCCATGCGCAGCCAGACTCCGGCGCGGGTGGTCGGCGCCGGAGTCGTCGGTATTTTCAACGGCTGCGGCGTGCGCGCGTAGATGAAGATCTTGCGCGTCACGCCGATGACGAGGATAGCCGTCGCCAAGTAGAACAGCAGTGCGTAAATCAGTGTCACGACTGACATCGTTACCCCGCTACTTAACTGTCCACAGCACCGCCAGTGTAAAGCAGGCGCCGCGGCCCGACATGATACAGATCAACCGGCGAGCCCGGCCGGCAATCTTTTTTAGACGCAGCCCGTCGGTTTCGGCAGGCCGGCGTATTTGCACGCCTGTTTCGCCGGGCCGTAGGGGAACAGTTCATACAGATACTTGCTGTTGCCCTTGTCCGCGCCGAGCTTCTTGCCAATCGCCTTGGTCAATACGCGCACGGCAGGCGCGATCTGGTATTCGTCGTAGTATTCACGCAGGAAATTGAGCACTTCCCAGTGACTCGGCGACAGATCGCAGTTGTCAATCTTCGCCATTTCCTTCGCGACTTCCTCGTTCCAGTCGGTACGGTTGGAAAGATAACCTTCCTCATCGGTTTCGATGGTCTTACCTGCTACGGTGATAGGCATGTATGTACTCCTCGTCGGTTAAAGTCATTGATAAATATCAAAGCCAGGCCTGGAAGGTGGGGTGTTCCGCCACCAGATCCACGAACCCGCTGTAGTCGACCAGCTTGATGCCGTCGATAACCCGATCCTGCATCCCACGCGCCTCGATATCGGGATACAGCGCATAGACCGGGAAATTCTTGAGCGTCTGTTCGACCATCTTGGTGGTCGCAGTGCCTTTCAGCGCGCCGTACACGCCGTCTTCGATCAACAGGACGACGGAACCCTTTTTGAGATACTTGAGGCAGCTCTCCAGGGCGTTGCGTTCAGTGGGCGATTTGTTCACGGTGTGCAGCATGTCTCAATCCCCTTAAAAGCTCATGATTACGTCTTGCGTCAGCATGAGGTCAGCCAGTTCCTGAACGCTCATCACCTTCACGGGAACAATAAAGTCACTCTCCTTCAATCCGCGGGCTTCCATCGATTCCTTCTCCACGAACAGTTTCTCGATGTCATAACCCTCAAGCGCGCGATAGGTCGGCGAGAAGTTTTTAACATCAATGCCCTTGGTGTGCTGGCCCTTGACCAGTTGATACACGCCGTCATCCAGGAAGGCGAGGCTCACATCCTGGTCAAACGCCGCCGATATCAGCACGACTTCCAGCGATTCCAGCGCGTAAATCGTGCCATACGGCGCCTTGCGGTTGACGTACAGGAATTTTTTTACCTTGCCGCTGGAGTCTTCTTCCATATCTATACCGCCGGTTGCTTCGGACATTGCGCCTCCCATTAATCGCCAAACACGACCAGGCGATCCGACTGGATGCCCGATTCGACCAGTTGCCCCAGACCGGAGATGCGAAATCCTTCCAGCAGATTTTCATCCTTGATGCCTCGACGCAGCGCCGCGG
>DATICK010000063.1:0-3517 GCA_035456865.1 Sulfuricaulis sp. | reverse complement strand
TTTACAGAATATTCCTTCGGTGGACTTCGATGTCATCGAATTGGAGCAACCGCGTGAAGAACCGTCTTCGCCTTCCCTGACGATCGAGACGCCTGCGCCGGCCGATACGATCTTGGCGCAGGAAATAACGCTTGATCCCGGGCCCCTCGAAATACTTTCGGTTTCCGAGGAAACAAAGCCCGGTGCCACCCCCGAAGCGGAAGGAGTGCGGCAGGAAAGTCGCGTTCACGAACCTGGGGATGGAAAAATCCCGGGCAACGAAACAACTCCTCCCGTCACGGGTGAAACGCATGCAACGCCACCCGTCACGGAACCCGCCACGCCGGAGACAACGGAATCCATCGATCTCGACGATATTCCGGTACTGCGCGAAGTGGTCGCACCGCCCGCCGGCAGCTCGCTGGCCGGCGAACCGGTGTCATCGGCAACAAAACCGCCGTTACCCGCGCCGGACCGCGCCCGCGATATCGTGGTCCGTGCCGTGGCCAAGCTCAATGTCGAGATGCGGAAGTACGGCGGAACCGGTCTCGACACCAAGACCATCCTCCGGTTGCAGCAGCTGATACGCCAGGAGCTGGAGAAAGACGGAGAAAAAAGTTAGAAGTGAAATATGGCGCGTAAGCCATTAGAATCTCGCCCGTTTTAACACTCACAGTAGCAATGAGCCAGAAACCCCAAAACCCGGCAGACGGGTCGCCGTCGGCGGATAGCACCCTGAGCAAATCCTACGATCCGCATGCCATCGAGCAGCGCATCTATGAGGCCTGGGAACGCGCGGGCGATTTCGCTCCCAGCGGCCAGGGGAAACCTTACTGCATCATGATCCCGCCGCCCAACGTCACGGGCAGTCTGCACATGGGTCATGCGTTCCAGGACACGCTCATGGACACGCTCATCCGTTACCACCGCATGCAGGGCGACAACACCCTGTGGCAGGCGGGCACCGATCACGCCGGCATCGCCACCCAGATGGTGGTCGAGCGCCAGCTCGTGGCCGAGGGCAAAACACGCCACGATCTCGGGCGCGACGAATTCGTAAAGCGCGTGTGGAAGTGGAAGGCCGAATCGGGCGGCACGATTACGCGCCAGTTGCGGCGCATGGGCGCCTCGCTCGACTGGTCGCGCGAGCGCTTCACCATGGACGATGGCCTGTCGCACGCCGTCACCGAAGTCTTCGTGCGGCTTCACGAGGAAGGCCTGATCTACCGCGGCAAGCGCCTGGTGAACTGGGATCCGGTGCTGCACACTGCGGTATCCGATCTCGAAGTGATCTCCGAAGAAGAGAACGGATATCTATGGCATATCCGCTATCCACTCGCCGATGGCAGCGGTCACCTGATCGTCGCCACGACACGGCCGGAGACGATGCTGGGCGACGCCGCCGTCGCCGTACATCCGGGCGATGAACGCTACAAACACCTGGTCGGACAACTGGTGGAACTGCCACTATCCAAACGCCGCATTCCTGTGATCGCCGACGACTATGTCGATCCAACATTCGGCACCGGTTGCGTAAAGATCACACCCGCGCACGACTTCAACGACTACCAGGTGTGGTTGCGCCACCGCGATACTTCTCCGTTGCGTGCCGTTCCCCAAAACGGCCTGATAAATATTTTCACCGTGGATGCCCGGCTCAAATCGAGCGCGCTCGAAGATCATGCGTGGGGGCACAAAGCGCCTGACCAGCGCGGCGTCGTCCATGCCGACGAAAACGGTATCAGCTGGGAATCAACGGCGAGCCTGATCCCGATCCAATACCGTGGGCTCGACCGTTTCGAGGTGCGCAAGCTTCTGGTGCAGGATCTCACGGATACCGGTCTGCTGGAAAAGACCGAGGCGCACAAGCTTATGGTGCCGCGCGGCGACCGCACCGGTGCCGTGATCGAACCTTTTCTGACCGATCAGTGGTACGTCAAGGTCGGGCCGCTCGCGGCTGAAGCAATCAAGGCCGCCGAAGACGGGCGCATCAAATTTGTTCCCGAGAATTGGGCCAAGACTTATTACGAATGGATGCGCAACATCCAGGACTGGTGCATCTCCCGCCAGATCTGGTGGGGACATCGCGTCCCCGCTTGGTACGACGCCAAGGGTGATACCTACGTCGGACGCAGCGAAGCGGAAATCCGGCGCAAGCACGGGCTCAGCGCGGATGTACCACTTTCCCAGGACCCGGACGTGCTCGATACCTGGTTTTCCTCGGCGCTATGGCCGTTCTCCACGCTCGGCTGGCCGGAGCAGACGAACGCGCTGAACACATTCTATCCCACGAGCGTGCTGGTCACCGGCTTCGACATCATTTTCTTCTGGGTCGCGCGCATGATCATGATGGGTCTCAAGTTCACCGGCGAAGTACCATTCCGCGAGGTTTATATCCATGGCCTTGTGCGTGATGCCCACGGCCAGAAGATGTCGAAGTCCAAAGGCAACATCCTCGATCCCATTGATCTTATCGACGGCATCGATCTGGAATCGCTGGTCGCCAAGCGCACGCGCGGCCTGATGCAGCCGCAGATGGCGAAGAAAATCGAACAGGCCACGCGCAAGGAATACGCCAACGGCATACCGGCCTACGGCACCGATGCCCTGCGCTTTACGTTCGCCTCGCTCGCCACCCAGGGGCGTGACATCAAGTTCGATCTCGGCCGTATCGACGGCTATCGCAATTTTTGCAACAAGCTGTGGAACGCGGCGCGTTACGTGCTGATGAATACCGAGGCACATGACACGGGCCTAAGCGACCCAGGCAACCTTAGCGTCGCCGACAAGTGGATTCTTTCCCGCTTTTATGAAGTTTCGGGGCAAGTACGTAGCCAAATCGAGAATTACCGCTTTGATCTGGCGGCTAATGGAATCTATCAGTTCGTGTGGGGGGAGTACTGCGATTGGTATCTGGAGTTGTCAAAGGTTGTCCTGAATGACCCGAGCAGTACTCCTGCGGCCCTTCGCGGAACTAGAAGGACACTTATACGCGTACTCGAAGGAATATTACGTCTTGCCCACCCTATCATGCCCTTCATCACTGAAGAGATTTGGCAACTTGTTGCGCCACTTGCCGGGGCCCAGGGAAAAACTATCATGCTACAGCCCTACCCTGCTCCTACACTCTCCGACATGGATATGGATGCGATCGAGGAGATGAACTGGGTCATGGCAGTAATCAGTGCCATACGCACTATTAGATCTGAACGTGACATCGCTCCTTCAAAGCTTCTGCCAGTATGGCTTGCAGAAGGTTCTGACCAAGAGAAAGAATGGTGGGCACGCAACCATATACGTTACCTAAAGCCACTTGCTCGCGCTGAAGATATAACTTGGGTAGCGGCAAAAGCGGCTGCGCCCGACTCTGCAATGCATCTCGTAGGACACATGAAAGTGCTGATCCCGCTCGGCTCGTTGATCGACAAGCAGGCGGAACTCGAGCGTCTCGGCAAGGAAATGGAAAAAATCGAGAAGGACCTGTCCAAGGCAAAAACCAAACTGGCCAATCCGGATTTTGTCGCGCGCGCGCCGAAAA
>DATICK010000062.1:0-4688 GCA_035456865.1 Sulfuricaulis sp. | reverse complement strand
CATGGTGGTCGATTCGCGTACGCCCGACTGGGTGAAAAAGGGAACCATTCCCGGGACGGTGAATATTCCGTGGGACAAGCTCGATATCGGCAAGTCCGGCCCGACCGCCGTGCAGGAAATTCTGGAGAAACAACTAAGCGTCAAGCAGCAGGATGGCTTCTGGAATTTCGACGGCGCCAAAACGCTGGTGATGTTCTGCAACGGCTCCTGGTGCGGACAGTCACCGACCAATATCAAGGAATTGTTAAAAATTGGGTACCCGGCGCACAAACTATTCTGGTATCGCGGCGGCATGCAGGATTGGGAAAATCTGGGGTTGACCACGGTCAAGCCGGAGAGTGAATAAGCCAAGTCCACGACGTTGCGTCGCGCAGCGATGCTGACGATGCCAACCGGGCCCACGCTGGAGACGCTCGCCGCCGTCTCCATTTTGCGCGAGCATCTGCCCGAGCTAAAATCCGCGCGGTCAACGACGTTGACCTCGTGAAGCCTGCGGTTATCAGGCGAGCACCCGCACGTATTGAGCGACGTGAATTTCGACGAGCCCTTCACCAGAGACATGTTTGTCATCTTCTCCTTCCATACCTACCCGTGGTTGATCCACCGGCTGACCTACCGCCGCACCAAACACGACACCATCCACGTCCGTGGCTACAGGGAAGAGGGCACCACCACGCCCTTCGACATGACGGCGCTGAACGATCTGGACCGATTCCATCTGGTAATGGACACACCATCGACCGCCTGCCGCAGACCGGCGACAAAGGCATTTACCTGAAGCAGCAGCTCAAGGACAAGCTGATCGAGCACAAGCAGTACATTAACAAGCATGGCCAGAATATACCGGAAATCCGCAACTGGAAGTGGAGCAACACCAAATGAATGCGCAAGAGCTTATCGACACGGCGAGGACGCTGGCAACCTGCGACAAGGACCTGCTGGCAGTGCATGAAAGATGAAATCCAGTGCCGGCCAGCCTAAGGCTCCCGAATAGAAGCCCGATGTGAAGGACGATCTTAAATCCTTCCCCATCGCGGATTTGCTGGCAAAATTGGGGGCGTCGTCAAAAGGCCTCAGTCAGGCCGAGGCGTAGAAACGCCTGACGCAATATGGGCCGAACGAGATTGAATAAAGGAAAACCAATCCGTTCCTGAAGTTTCTTACCTATTGTTGGGGGCCGATCCCGTGGATGATCGAAGCGGCCGTGATCCTGTCGGTGGTGGCCCAACATTGACCGGACTTTCAACGAAGCCGCCAGGATGGTCGAGCAGTTCAGGACTGGAAGAAGGCGGAGCGGGAGATTCGAAATGATGATCCCCATATATAATACAGACGCGAACAACGCGGCGGTCATGGAGGAAAGAATAATGAAGAAAAAAATCAATTCATTAAGATTTTCCGTGTGCGGACTGGAGAAAAGGGCAATTTCAAAGAGTGGCCGACGATTGTGAAGGCAACTTACAAGTCGAAGCAGCAACATCAAAAACAACTGGAAGAACACGTTGAGGAGTTGAGTTTACTGCAACGTCTTCACTACGCTTCTAAGATGCCCCGAGCTCATAGTTCCGTGTCTCAGCAAGGCGACATACAATCAGCGATAACCTTGCCCGGACCTAAGACACCCTTTTGAGACTAGATCTCATCATGGAGAATTAAAAACGTGAGTCTGTTCCACGCCATGGGCCTTATCGTGACGCTCGTGGCACTCTTCGGTTATCTCAATTACCGGGTGACGCGGCTTCCCGACATCATCGGCATCACGGCCATCGGCCTGGTTGTCTCGATTATTGTGGCCATCATCGGAACATATAATCCTGCCGTGGCCAACTGGGCGCAACGGGCTGTCGTCGGAATCGATTTCTACGAAGTGGTCTTCCACGGCATGCTGGGGATGCTGTTGTTCGCCGGTAGCTTGCACGTGAATCTCGGCGACATCACCCGGGAAAAATGGGTTATTCTGGTCTTGGCCACCGTCGGGGTCGTGCTGTCGACGGCCATTGTCGGCGCAGGGTTTTACCTCAGCGGGAAGCTGCTCGGTTTCGAGTTGCCGTTGATCAATTGCCTGTTGTTCGGGGCGCTGATTTCGCCGACCGATCCGATCGCGGTGCTGGGCATTCTGCGCAAGGTCGGCGTTCCCAAGACCCTGGAAACCAAGATCGCCGGCGAGAGCCTGTTCAACGACGGTACCGGCGTCGTGGTGTTTCTGACTCTGCTGAGCCTGGTCACCGGTGGCCACGACGTATCCACCTCGGAGGTGCTGATACTGCTCGCCGAGGAAGTTGTCGGCGGGGTGGTCGTGGGGCTGGCGCTGGGTTTCCTGGGTTATTACCTCCTGAAGGGTATCGACAGTTACGCTGTCGAGATCCTGATTACGCTCGCTTTGGCGACCGCGGGGTATGCGGTCGCGGATTCACTGCACACATCGGCACCGATTGCCGTCGTGCTCATGGGGCTGGTGGTGGGCAACCAGGGCAAAGAGTTCGCCATGTCCGAGCAGACCCGCCAACACCTGTTCTCGTTTTGGGAACTGATCGACGAGCTGTTAAATCTCCTGCTCTTCGGTCTGATTGGGCTGGAGGTGATTGCCCTGTCCTTGTCGGTCAATCAGCTGCTGCCGGGGATTATTGCCATTCCCATCGTGCTGTTGGCGCGCTGGGTGAGTGTGGGACTGCCGGTCATGGCCATGAGCCGTTTTCGCGTATTCACGCCGAACACGATCAAGATCATGACTTGGGGCGGGTTGCGCGGCGGCATCTCGGTGGCGCTGGCGCTGTCCCTGCCGCTGATGCCCGGACGCGAAACCATTATCGCGGCCACTTACGTGGTGGTGATTTTCAGTATCCTGGTGCAGGCGTTGACCATGGGGCGGCTGGTGCGGCGGTTAAACCGTGGCGCCATGCTTGAACCGCCCGTTCAGAAAAGTTAAAAACTCATACGTTCACTTGTGAGGCATGACCCATGCATAAGTTCAAACAACTCTGGAGCAATCTGCGGTCGAGCTTTTGGTTCATGCCTTCGCTGATCGTCGTGGTCAATATTGCCTTCGCGGCGGCGTTGATCGAAACAGACTCCGCCGGGAGCGACCGATGGTTGAGCCAGTGGCCGCGGCTGTTTGGGGCCGGGGCGGACGGTGCGCGCCAGATGTTGTCCATACTTGCCGGTTCGATGATGTCCGTCATGGGCATCACGTTCTCCATGACCTTGGTGGCACTGGCGCTGGCTTCGAGCCAATACACCTCGCGCATCCTGCGGACCTTCATGAGCAGCCGCGTCACACAGGTCACGCTCGGGATCTTCGCCGGTATTTTCGCTTATTGCCTGGTGGTGTTGCGCACCATTCGCGGCGGTGGTGGCGTAGACGAGTTCGTGCCGAGCCTGGCGGTGTTCTTCGCATTTGTTCTGGCGCTCGGCGGCGTTGGCGTCCTCATTTACTTCATTCATCACATCGCCTCGTCGATTCAGGCCTCCAGCATCATCGCCTCGATTGCGCAAGAAACCATCGCGTCCATTGAGCGGCTATTTCCGGAAAAACTGGGACATGGACCCGAAGAAGACGAGGATAGGGATGAGGTGCTCCGGTCTCTGGCTGAGAGATCCTGGCACGCCGTGCCGGCAGAGATGAACGGTTACATTCAGAGCGTGGATAATGATGCGCTGCTGCGCCTGGCGCGGGACAGGAAGACCGTCGTGCGCATGGAGCGCGGCATCGGCGCATTCGTTGTGCAAAATACCGCATTGGCATCGCTCGCGCTGCAAGACCCGCCGGATCAAAAAACGATCGAGGCCCTTAATGCTGTTTACAGCATAGGCCGCTATCGCACGGTGGAACAGGACCCCGCTTTCGGCATCCGACAGCTCGTGGATATGGCCCTGAAGGCGCTTTCGCCCGGTGTCAATGACACCTCGACGGCCGTGATGTGCGTGGATTACTTGACGGCGATTCTGGCACAACTGGCTTCCCGGAAATTTCCTGCATCGCTCCGCTACGAGGGAGACGAACTGCGTGTGATCACCATCGCCCCGACCTTTGAAGGTCTGCTGGCCGAGGCGTTCGACCAGATCAGGGGTAGCGCCGAAGGCAATGTCGGCATCATGGCGCGCATGCTCGGCGCCTTCGAGACTCTCGCCGATCTCACGGCCAACCCGCGCCGCCGGCGGGCGCTCCACGAACAGGCGCAGTGGCTTGCCGAACTGGCTGGTCGCACAACCGAAGCCACCCACGATCGCGCGCGGATCGCAAGGCGGCTGATGGAGGTGCGCGAAGCGCTCGAAGCCGGGCCTGCGTTGTCCGCAAGGGAGGAGTCCGCTGGGGAAGAGAAGGCATAGTGTTATGAAACAGAACCGGGAAATAGAAAGCGAAAACCGTTTATCGAATTCCGGCACGGTCGTCTCGGCATACGGCACTATCGTGGATATTTGGTTCGACTATAACCAGCAGCGGGAGCAGGCGCGATTAGGCTGCCTGTAACCTCCGCCCTCACGCAGCCGTATCTGAAAACAACCCGCTGCTTAATTCGTGGGACTTCGCTATTGCCAACCGACCTCACTTCTCAACTTCTCGAACCTCGCAGCAGTCCCATCGCGCCGATAACAGTCACGACAATACCGCCGACCAGCATCCAGATCGCCTTGTCGGTAGGCGCGTCGGTGAAAACCCGGGAAATGTCGGAGCTGACTGAATTCGATGC
>DATICK010000061.1:0-11567 GCA_035456865.1 Sulfuricaulis sp. | reverse complement strand
GTACGACGACTCCTGAAAGACCCGGGAATCGTCCGGAATCGCCTAAAAATCCACGCGTCCATTCTCAATGCCAAGGCATTTCTGAAAATCCAGAAGGAGTTCGGTCGTTTCGACCGGTATATCTGGCAATTCACCGGCGGCAAGCCGATCCAGAACCGGCGCCGGAACCTGCGACAGGTTCCGGCGCGCACCAGTGAGTCCGACGCCATGAGCAAGGATTTGAAGCAGCGCGGATTCAAATTCGTCGGTTCGACGATTTGTTACGCCTTCATGCAGGCGGTGGGAATGGTCAATGACCACACGCTGAATTGTTTCCGGCATCGTCAGTTAAGCAGGAAGCGTAAATGAAAAAGTTTTGGTGCACACTCGGCGTTTTTTTGCTGCTGGTGTCGCCCTTGAGCGCAACAGCAACAGATGCTCGGCAGAAAATCGAGATGCCGCCGATGATGCAGGAGCATATGCTCAATAACATGCGCGACCATTTGCGCGCACTGCAGGAAATTCAGGCGGCATTGGCCAAATCCGATTTTGACAAAGCCGCGGATATCGCCGAGCAGCGCATCGGCATGAGCTCGCTCGAGAAGCACGGCGCCGCGCACATGGCGCCCTATATGCCGAAGCCGATGCAGGACATCGGCACGCAAATGCATCGCGCCGCCAGCCGTTTCTCCCGCACGGCGCAGGAAGCCGTGGTGAAGGGCAACATGGCGCCGGTGCTGGATGATTTTTCGACGTTGCTGAAGCAATGCATTGCCTGCCATGATTCTTACCGTCTCCGGTAGCACGGCCCCTGCGCTACGGGGCCCGGCATCATGAGATTTCTATTCGGTAAACAGACCATTCTTATTAGCATGTGGTGGGCGTGCTGCCTGCCGCTGCTCGTCTCCTGCTCTCCGGTCGAAGATTCGCCCGAAACGCAGATCCGGACGCTCCTCAAGCAAGGCGAAACGGCAGCAGAAAATAAGGACACGGGCGTCCTGCGGAAAATGATTTCGGAAAAATATTCCGACAGCCAGGGTCAGGACAAGCGGGCCATCGAGGCGATTCTCCGGTACTACTTCCTGCGCAACGAGTCGATCCATCTATTTGTGCGTATTCAGTCAATAGCTTTTCCGCAACCGGCGCAGGCGCAAGCGATTGTGCTGGTCGCCATGGCCGGGCAACCGATTGCTGGCGCCCAGGAACTAGAGCGCCTGCGTGCGGACCTCCATCGTTTCGAGATTACTTTGGCGAGCGAAAACAAGGCGTGGAAAGTGATTCGCGCCGAATGGCGGCGCGCGGAGCCCGGCGATTTCTTCTGATGCAACCCGGTGAAGTATGATGTAATGGGTTAACCGCATGGACCGACGGGGGCGAGAATGGAGGCAGGATTTCTTCCGCGCACCAGGTTCCAGAAGCTTCTGGATACGCTGCATCAGGCTGGCTATCGTTGTATCGGCCCGCAGGTGCGCGAAGGCGCCATCGTTTACGATACGCTGTCACGCGCCGAGGATTTCCCCCGGGGCATGCGTGACCGGCAGTCGCCGGGTACATACCGGCTCGAACGCACCGACAGCCCGCGGTTTTTCAGCTGGGCCAACGGCCCGCAGGCGTTAAAGCCATTCGTGTTCGCACCGCGTGAGCCATTGTGGCGCGCTGAGCGTACGGCCGATGCCGCCATCCGCTTTTCAGAAATTAATCCCGCGCCAGAACCGCTCGCCATTCTCGGCGTGCGTGCCTGCGACCTTGCCGCCTTGCGGCTTCAGGACCGGCACTTTCTGGAAGGTCCCTTCCCCGATCCCGGTTATGCCGCACGACGCAAGAATCTTTTTCTGGTGGCGGTTCACTGCACGCATCCCGCCGACACCTGTTTCTGCGCATCTACTGGCGATGGTCCGCGCGCCACACAAGGCTTCGATCTGGCCATGTATGAGTCGGATGAAGGTTACCTGTTGCAGACCGGCAGCGACAAAGGACGTACGCTGGCCGCGCTATTGGCGCTTGTGCCGGTAACAACCGCGCAGCAACAGGACGCCGACCGGGAGGTCGAGGACGCCGCCCGGCGGCAGACGCGGCGTTTGCCAGCTCGCAATCTGCGCGACGACCTTTTTGCGAATCTTGCGCATCCGCGCTGGGAAGAAGTGGCCGGGCGTTGTCTCTCCTGCGGCAACTGCACTTCGGTATGCCCGACCTGTTTTTGCCACAGTGCGGCGGACGAGACCGCGCTCGATGGCCATCACAGTTTGCATGTACGTCAATGGGATTCCTGTTTCACCCAGGGACACAGTTACATTCATGGTATGACGATCCGTGCCGATACTCGAATGCGCTACCGCCAGTGGCTGACGCACAAGCTTGGGAGCTGGCATGACCAATACGGCCGAAGCGGTTGCGTGGGTTGCGGGCGCTGCATTGCGTGGTGTCCCGTGGGCATCGACATTACCGAGGAAGCCGCGGCCGTTTGTGGAGGCGGCGCAAATGGTTAGTCAGCATCTGCCGGTGGAGGCGGAAGTGGTCGAGCGCATCCAGGAGTCGCCGACTATCTTCACGCTGCGGTTGCGCTTTACCGACCCCGTGAAGCATGCCGCGTTCCGCTTCGCGCCAGGCCAGTTCAACATGCTTTATTTATTTGGTGTGGGCGAAATACCGATATCCATTGTTTCCGACCCGGATGACGAGCGCATGTTCGATCATGCCATCCGCGTGGTCGGGAGGGTGACGCGAGGGATGACGCAGCTGAAGGCCGGAGATAGGTTGGGCGTGCGCGGGCCTTACGGGCGCGGTTGGCCGCTCAAACAGGCGGAGGACAGGGATATCATGGTGATTACCGGCGGTCTGGGTTGTGCGCCCGTGGTGTCGGTGATCAATTACGTGATCCGCCGACGCGACAAATTCCGCCGTCTGATTATCATGCAGGGCGTGAAGCATTCGGACGATCTCATCTGGCGCAGTCAATACTCGCAGTGGAGCAAGCTGCGTGACACGCAGGTGCTCGTCGCGGCCGATGTCGGCGTGGCACTTTGGCCGTGGCACGTGGGTCGTGTCACGGAGTTGTTCGGCCAGGTGAAGATCGATCCTTCCCGCGCGATGATCATGATGTGCGGACCCCAGGGCATGATGCAGGTGGCCGTGGATAACCTGCACGAGCGCGGTGTGCACGAAGATAATATCTATCTGAGCATGGAGCGCAGCATGAATTGCGCGGTAGGGCTCTGTGGGCACTGCCAGTATGGCGGCAAGTTTGTCTGCAAGGACGGGCCCGTATTCAGCTATTCCGAAGCCAGGCCACTTTTTGGGATGCGGGGCTTCTGATGACGGATAAGCCGAAAGTCGCGGTACACAAGTTCGCCTCCTGCGACGGCTGCCAGCTCGCGTTTCTGAACCTGGGTGAGGAACTGCTGACGCTGGCGCAACTGGTCGATATTGTGCATTTCGCCGAGGCGGGGCCGGTGGATCCGGACGCGGCGGTGGATATCGCCTTCATCGAGGGCAGCGTTTCAACGCCGGAGGATGCCGAGCGCATTCTCCGTATTCGCGCGCACAGCCGTTACCTGGTCACGGTCGGTGCCTGTGCCACGGCGGGCGGTCTGCAGGCATTGCGCAATTTTGCCGACGCCAAGGAATGGCTCGCCGCGATTTACGCCAAACCGGAATACGTGCAAAGCCTGTCGACCTCCACGCCCATCGCCCAGCATGTGAAAGTCGACCTTGAACTTTGGGGATGCCCCGTGACCGGCCGTCAGGTGCTCGCCGTCGTGCGCGCGCTGCTGTTCGGCGTGCCGCCGTGGCATGAAAAGGACAAGGTATGTCTCGAGTGCAAGCGTCAACAGACCGTGTGCGTGATGGTGACGAAAGGGATTCCGTGCATGGGACCGGTGACACGCACCGGCTGCGGGGCGCTGTGCCCGGGTTTCGGGCGCGACTGTTATGCCTGTTACGGTCCGGCCGAAAATCCGAACGCGGAATCGCTCGCGCGGCGTTTTGAAGGATTGGGGCTTTTCCCCGATGCGGTGGCGCGACGCTTTCTTTTCATCAACGCGGCCGCGCCCGCCTTTGCCGATGCCGGTCTGAAGCGGCGCGGATCCGCCGATGACTGAAAAGCGCCAGATCCCGATCCAGGTGCCGGTGCTCGCGCGCGTTGAGGGCGAGGGCACGCTGGAACTGCGCATGCGTAACGGGGAGATCGAGGACCTGCAGTTGCGCATCTTCGAACCACCGCGGATGTTCGAGAAACTGCTGGAGGGGCGCGATTATTCCGAAGTTCCGGACATGGTAGCGCGCGTCTGCGGCATCTGTCCCGTGGCCTACCAGATGAGCGCGGTGCATGCCATCGAAAACCTGTTCGGCGTGGAGCCTGGCCCCTGGGTGCGTGACATGCGCCGCTTGTTTTACTGCGGCGAGTGGATACAAAGCCACAGCCTGCACATTCACATGCTCGCGGCGCCGGATTTTCTGGGCTATGCGAGCCTCACCGAGATGGCGCGGCAGCATGCGGATGAAGTGCGGCGTGGTTTGCGACTGCAGGCCCTCGGTAACGAAATCATCCGTTTGCTGGGCGCGCGTTCGGTCCATCCCGTGGGCGCGCGTATCGGTGGATTTCACCATGCCCCGGCACGCGCACAGGCCGACGCCTTGCGGGAAAAATTACAGGCATCGTTGCCGGAAACCGAGGCGCTGGTGCGTTGGACCGCGGCACTCAAGCTGCCAACGGAGGAACAGGAATTTACCGTCGTGTCACTCCGCCATCCGCGGGAGTACCCGATGAACGAAGGCCGGATCGTCTCCACCCGCGGATTGGATATCGCCGCGGACCAATTCGAGTCGCGGTTTGTCGAGCATCAGGAAGCGCATTCCACGGCGCTGCATTGTCTGCACAATGGTAAACCCTATCTCGTCGGCCCACTCGCGCGTCTGAATCTCAATCTTGATCGTCTTCCGGCGCCGGTGCGGAACCTCGCTGACAGTCTTGGCATTAAATTCCCCAGCCGCAACATGTATCACAGCATCGTGGCGCGCGCGATCGAGATCGTGGTCGCGATGCGTGAGGCGATACGACTGCTGGAGGAATACGCAGATCCATCGTCACCTTTTATCAACGTCACACCACGCGCCGGCACCGGTTATGGCTGCACCGAGGCGCCGCGCGGACTTCTCTGGCAACGTTACGATATCGACGCTGCCGGTGTCGTGCGCGGCGCGCGCATCGTTCCGCCCACGAGCCAGAATCAGGCACGCATCGAGGAAGACCTGCGACAGTCGCTGCAGGCCCTGGGCGCTCGGCAGGGAGAAGCAGCGCTGCGCCGGCGCGGTGAAATGGTGATCCGCAATTACGATCCGTGCATTTCCTGCGCGACCCATTTCCTCGATCTGCGTGTGCGCGAACTGACGCATGCCTGATCTTGAGCCCTTAAAATAATTATTCGATTTTTTCGGGTTAGGGGGGGAGCCTTTACGCTTCGTGATAATCCCATTGCCCAGGCAGAAAACTGCTTCCGAAACGTCGTTTTTCGCCGGTTAACTTCTATTCTTGGCGTGATTTTCCGGGTCTTTGCCCCTATCGCTTCGATTCATCCAAGAGCCCGGAATATATCCTTTTATTTCAATAGTCTTTGAATGAGCCTATTCAAATTGGCTGGGCGCTGTCCTTCAGAAATGAAACGACTGGCATGAATGCTGCAACAGTATTCATGCAAGCGAGTGCGGACGTTTGTTCCGAATCGTGAAGCCAATTATGACGAGGTGGAATCTTGCGGTACGTCGGGAACAGCACATCGGCGCGTTTGAGCGAAAGGAGAAATCCGTTGCAGCAACGGAATCCACATATTTTTTCCGGATGGAAAGAGTGGTGTAGCGGTTGCCTGCTGATAAGCCTGTGCGTGGCATTGACCGCGTGCTTTCCCTCACCGACGGTGACGCCGCCGGCGCCAGTACCGGGGCTGATCGTTCTGTTGAGCGACGGAACACCCGCTTTTGCCGGCGTGCAGCGCGAAATCACAAAAAAATATCCACGCCAGTTTGCAACCTATACCCTCGGCAAAGAAAACACCTATCCCGCACTGCAGAAGAAAATTGAATCTGCCAACGACGTGGTCGTGGCGGTAGGGCTACCCGCCGCGCAACTGGCGCGGGGTCTCTCGGGCAAGAAAGTGATTTTCTGCCAGGTTTTCAACTACGAAGAAGCCGAACTGGTAACGCCATGGATGAAAGGCGTGGCAGCGACCGCTCCCGTTAGCGAACAATTTCGCGTCTGGAAAACCCTGTCTCCGAGGTTGACCAGGATTGGCGTCATCACGGGAAAAGATCTGCAAGAACTGATGGAGAAGGCGCAGGCAGCGGCCAGAGAAAATAAAATCAGACTTGTTCACGTCGAAGCCAGGTCGGACAAGGAAACGCTTTACGCGTACAAACAATTCTCCTCGAAGATACAGGGGCTGTGGCTGGTGCCGGATAATCGTGTACTGAGCCGCGATGTGATCCGCGACATCATGGCGTACAGCGTCAGGGAAGGGAAACAGGTTGCCGTGTTCGGACAAGAGTTGCTCAGCCTGGGCGGCTTGATAAGCGCGGAGACGAGCTATGCGGACATCGCCGAACAGGTGCTGACACGGGTCAGGCAGGCGCAGGAGACGTCGGGCGTGCCGGGCGAACCCGTTATTCCGCTGACCAGAACGGTCATCAAGATCAACACGGTGATGGCGATGCGTCTGAATCTGAAAATTCCAGGGACGTTGCGGGGGATGACCGATGCTCCGTGAGTGGAAATCCATCGGCAAGTCCTGGATTGAACGTCTGAACATTGTGTCCTTCTGGCGCATTCTGTCTGGATTCGGAAGCCGCAGCCTTGTCAGCCGATTGCTGGCGCTGCAGATGCTTGGCGCGATAATAATATATCTGATCGTCAATATCGGACTGTGGTGGACATCCAGCCGCCTCATTGAGGACAACCTCGAGAAACAGGCGGTTCGGTGGCTTGCCGAACTCGATGAACTCGGTACGCCGCTTTACGCCTCGCAGGGAGGAAAACAGCTGGCGAGCATCGACAAGCGCATCAAACATTTCCCGGAGATCGCTTTCATACGCTACTACGACGCATCGGGAACCAAAGTGCTCGGTGAAGCAGGGGAAGTGCGCAACGCGGATATTCCGCTGCTCGAACCAAAGCAGGTGGAGAGGTTGCAGCAGTCCGCCGGCACGGAAAGAAGTTATCTGGTTGACCGGTCGCTGCTGAGCGGCACCTACCTGCGTTTCATCTCGCCGATTCGTGTCAAATCCATACGCTCGGACGGGCTGCTCAATTTCAGTCTTGATAGCGATAAAACGGAAAACACGAAAATTATCGGTTACATCGATCTCGGCATCGATTCCGGTTACTACAAGGAACAAATGGTGGCGAGCATGGCCTCCGGCAGCCTGATCATCGCGGTTTTGCTCCTGCTGGCTTTGTTTTACGGCAGCCGGATGATCCGGCGGGCGCTCGCGCCGCTGACCGAACTGCAGGTCCCGCTCGCCCGGCTCGCCCGCGGCGAAATTGATGTCAACGTGGAGCGCGCCAAAGACGAAGAAATCGCCGTTATCGGCGACGCGCTGAACACGACGATACGCGCCTTGAAAGACCGGGACGAAACTCTGCGGAAGATGGCGGAAAGCGACCCACTCACGGGCTTGGTGAATCGCAGCTATTTCCTGCGCGAACTGGAGAATGAAATCGAGCATGTGTCGCACGACGCTGTCGAAAGCGCCGTGTTCTTCATCGATCTCGACCAGTTCAAATATATCAATGACACACTGGGGCATGCTGCTGGTGACAAGCTCCTGATTCGTGTCGCCGAATTGCTCCAGTCGCGGGTGCGCGACAAGGACGTGGTGTCGCGTTTCGGCGGCGATGAATTCACCGTGCTTGCCCGCAGCGTTTCCCGCGACGGCGCCGTGGACATGGCGAATTCGTTTAACCAGATCATGCGCGACATGCGCCTCGTGGAAGGCGACAAGGTGTTCAGCGTCAACTGCAGTATCGGCATCGCCATGATCAAACCCGGGCAGCACACCGCCGCGGAGATCCTCGCGCATGCCGACATGGCCTGCTTTGCCGCGAAGTCGCACGGTCGCAACCGCTATCAGCTGTATGAAGAGAGCGGCGAAAGCAAAAAGGAAATGGCCATGGACATCGGCTGGTTCCAGCACATCAAGAAGATCATCGAACAGGACCGTTTCAGGCTGGTCTATCAACCGATTGTCGATGTCATCAATCCCGAGAAGGAATGCTTTGAGGTGCTGCTGCGCATGCCAGGACCGAACGGCGACCTGGTCCTGCCCTCCATATTTCTTCCGGTGGCACAACGCTTCGGCCTGATGGCGGATATCGACCGCTGGGTGATCATCAATGCCCTGAAGGCGCTGGCGGGTTTCCACGCCGCGGGTCGCGAGATTGTTTTGTCAATCAATCTCTCGGGCCAGTCTCTGGAGGACACGTCCATTCTGCAACTGATCCGGGATCAGTTGGAACGCAACCGGGTGCCGCCGTCCAGCGTGATTTTCGAGATCACCGAGCAATCCGCCATGCGTTATCTGGACAAGGCCCAGCGCCTCATCCAGGGACTGGTGGACATCGGCTGCCGCTTTGCGCTCGACGATTTTGGCACCGGTTTCAGTTCATTCAGCTACCTCAAGCATCTGCCGGTGGATTTCATCAAGATCGACGGTTCCTTCGTCAAGAACATGGCGCGGAATTCGATCGACGAGACGATGGTGCTTGCCATCATTCAGATCGCGCGATCGCTCGGCAAAATGACGATCGCCGAGTTCGTGGGCGACGAAAAAACCATCGCCATGCTCAAGGCATCCGGCGTGGATTACATGCAGGGATTTTACGTCGGGATGCCGTCGGAGCGGCTGCCGGTGAATCTGCGATTGTTGCCCGATACCAAGAAGAACGCGAGCTGAGTTCCCGCGGACGCGAGTTAATTCTGCGTCTTGTCCTTTTTGATCATCGCGTAGGCCGAGTGGTTGTGGATGGATTCGAAATTCTCCGACTCCACCATGTAGGCGTCGATGCGGTCGTCCCGGTTCAGCACTGCGGCGACATCGCGAACCATGTCTTCGACAAACTTGGGATTGTCGTAGGCGTGTTCGGTGACGTATTTCTCATCCGGGCGTTTTAACAGCCCATAGAGCTCGCAGCTCGCCTGTTTTTCCACTAGATCAATCAGGTCTTCGACCCACACGAAGGTGTTGGTGCGCACGGTTAATGTCACGTGCGAACGCTGGTTGTGGGCGCCATACTGGGAAATTTCCTTGGAGCAGGGGCAGAGGCTGGTGACCGGCACCACCACCTTGATCGTCATCACGTCCTGGCCGTGGTGGATTTCGCCGATGAACGCGACCTGGTAATCCATCAGGCTCTTGACGCCGGAAACCGGCGCGGCCTTGTTGATAAAATACGGGAAACTCATTTCAATGTGACCGGTGGCGGCCTCGAGCCGCTTGCTCATGTCCGCCAGCATGTCCTTGAACGACTCGACGGAGATTTCCATGTCGTGACTGTTCAGAATCTCGACGAAGCGTGACATATGCGTGCCTTTGAAATTATGTGGCAACTCCACATACATGTTGAAACTCGCAATCGTGTGCTGCAGCCCCTGGGAACGGTCCCGGACCACGACCGGGTGCCGGATTTCCTTGATCCCGACCTTGTCGATGGGGAGATGGCGCAGGTCCGGACTGTTCTGGACGTCGGCAATGATGTCGACGACATCGGTTTTGTTCTTGAGTTTCATCACAGAATCTCTCTACTTAACGGCCGCCAATGATGAAGTAGTTGAGTGATTCGGTCAAGTTTAGGCGGTTTCCCGGTGCACGGGAGCTTCCGCCGGGGCATGACGCAGTATCGTACGCCGGATACCGGCGGCGTCCAATCCGCACTGCGCAAGTTGTTCGCGGTGGTCGCCGTGCTCGATGAAGCGGTCAGGGAGGCCAAGATTGACGACGCGCGTCGCGAGACCCGCGGCCATCAGGCATTCATTGACGGCACTCCCGGCCCCGCCGGCCACGACATTTTCCTCGACCGTGACCAGCAGGTCGTGGTTGCGGGCCAGTTCCCGCACCAGTTCTTCGTCCAGCGGTTTCACGAAACGCATGTTGACCACGGTAGCGTTGAAGGCCGCGCCCGCTTCCAGCGCCGGCGCGAGCATGCTGCCAAAGGCGAGCAGGGCA
Source organism: Sulfuricaulis sp. (assembly GCA_035456865.1). GTDB lineage: Bacteria > Pseudomonadota > Gammaproteobacteria > Acidiferrobacterales > Sulfurifustaceae > Sulfuricaulis. The sequence continues at coordinate 1,379 of DATICK010000061.1, read as the reverse complement.
ATGCGCTTTCCTTCACGCCGTATCTCGGCCTTGCCGATGGGAAGCGTCAGCAAGGCCGGATCGACGGTTGCGCCCGGCCCGGCGCCGCGCGGATAGCGCACCGCGGCCGGGGCGTCAAGCTGAAAACCGGTGGTCAGCATCTGGCGGCATTCGTTTTCATCGGCCGGCGCCATGACCGTCATATTCGGCAGGCAGCGCAGGTAGGAAAAATCGTAACTGCCGGCATGCGTCGCCCCGTCCGCGCCAACCAGTCCCGCGCGGTCGATAGCCAGCAACACCGGCAGATTCTGTAAACAGATATCGTGGATCAGCTGATCGTATCCGCGCTGCAGGAAGGTCGAGTAAATCGCCACCACCGGCTTCATGCCATCGCAGGCCAGCCCCGCGGCGAAGGTGAGCGCGTGTTGCTCGGCAATGCCGACGTCGAAATAGCGCGTCGGAAAACGCTCGGAGAATTGAACCAGCCCCGAGCCCTCGCGCATTGCCGGTGTGATGCCGACCAGGCGCACGTCGCGCGCGGCCATGTCGCACAACCATTCGCCGAACACCTGCGTGTACGTCTTGCCCGAGGGTTTTTTCTCCATCTTGCCGGTGGCGGGATCGAAGGGCGTGACGCCGTGATACACGCAGGGATCGCCCTCGGCCGGCTGGTAGCCCTTGCCCTTGCGTGTCACGACGTGGAGGAAACGTGGGCCCTTGCGGCCGCGCAGATTCCTGAGCATGCGGACCAGCGCATTCAGGTTATGTCCGTCCACGGGACCGAAATAGTTGAAGCCCATCTCCTCGAACAGCGTGCTCGGCATGACCATGCCCTTCATGTGCTCCTCCACGCGCTTGGCCAACTCCCACATCGGTGGGATGGTGGAGAGCACGGTTTTGGAACCCTCGCGCATGTGGCTGTAGACCTTGCCCGAGAGAATGCGCGCCAGGTATTGCGACATCGCGCCGACGTTGGGCGAGATGGACATGTCGTTGTCGTTGAGAATCACCAGCAGGTTGGCGTCCATGTTGCCGGCGTTGTTGAGCGCTTCGAACGCCTGCCCGCCGGACAGTGCGCCGTCGCCGATGACCGCCAGCACCTGGCGCTCGGATCCGGTGCGCGCCGCCGCCACGGCCATGCCGAGCGCGGCGCTGATCGAGGTGCTGGAGTGGCCGACGCCGAAGGTGTCGTATTCGCTTTCATCGCGGCGCGGGAAACCGGAGATGCCGTCGGTCTGGCGCAGCGTGCCCATGCGTTCGCGGCGCCCGGTCAGTATCTTGTGCGGGTAAGTCTGGTGGCCTACATCCCACACCAGCCGGTCTTCGGGCGTATTGAACACGTAATGCAAGGCGATGGTGAGTTCCACCGTGCCCAGACCCGCGGACAGGTGTCCGCCGGT
>DATICK010000060.1:0-26305 GCA_035456865.1 Sulfuricaulis sp. | reverse complement strand
GTTTCAGACTGGAAGATAAAGAGCTGAAACGCGCGGGGCTCGATTACCGTGAATGGGTGGATGTCCGGACTTACGCCAGCTATGAGGCATTTCTCGAAAGTGCGAAACCGCGGCGGCTACTCGCCTTTTCCACCCGCGCGCGGCGGTTTTACACGGAGATGGAATACAAGGAAAACGATGCCCTGCTTTTCGGGCCCGAAACGCGTGGACTGCCACAAAGTCTGCTCGGCGCTCTTCCGGAGGAACACCGCCTGCGGCTGCCGCTACTACCCGGCAATCGCAGCCTGAATCTGTCCAACGTGGTGGCGGTGGCGGTCTATGAAGCCTGGCGGCAGCAGGGATTCAGCGCCGGGGAATAGTTCTTATTATGTCAGGACGAACGAGCGAAGCGAGTAGGGCTACTGATTTGTCCGGACGAACGAAGCAGGACGACATTTATTCCTGCCGGGGTCCGCGTTTAAGCAAAGCTTCCACGGCGGCCTGGGGTGGAAGATTTTCATACAACACGCGATACACTTGCTCGGTGATGGGCAGTTCCACGTTGATTTTTTTCGCGAGCTGATAAAGCTCGCGCGAAGTGGCCACCCCTTCCGCTTCCTGACCCAAATCAGCCAGAATTTCGGGAAGCTTGCGCCCCTGTCCCAATGCCAGACCGACGCGGCGGTTGCGTGAAGAGTTATCGGTGCAGGTCAGGATCAGATCGCCGGCACCGGCCAGGCCCATGAAGGTTTCCTTTTGCCCGCCCATGGCGATACCGAGACGCGTGAGCTCGGCAAGCCCGCGCGTAATGAGCGCAGCACGGGCGTTCGCACCGAAACCGAGCCCGTCGCTGATGCCAGCAGCGATGGCCATGACGTTCTTGATCGCCCCGCCCAGCTGCACGCCCGCCACATCGCGGCTGGTATATACACGTACGCGTTCGTTGCGCAGCCATGAAGCCACTTCTTCTGCCGCTTTATCGTGTTCCGATGCCACCGTCAGTGCCGTGGGCATGTTGAGCGCCACTTCACGCGCAAATGTCGGCCCGGAAATCACGGCCAATGCATGCCGTCCGCCTAACACTTCGATCGCCACCTGACCCAGCAGCTTGCCGCTACCGGGTTCAAGGCCTTTGGTTGCCCAGGCCAGGATAGCGTCGTTGGGCATTAGCGGACCTAGCGCTGTGAGCGTAGCGCGGAACGCGTGACTGGGAACGGCGACCAGGAATCGTGATACCGACTTCACGGCCTCGGGGATCGATGCGTGTACGTGGATATTCGCGGGAAAGGCAATATCCGGAAGATAGGCGCGGTTCTGGCGTTCGCGTTCCAAACGCTCCAGCTGGGTCGCCTCATGACCCCAGAGCAGCACGGTATGCCCATTGCGCGCGAGCAACAACGCCAGTGCCGTGCCCCAGGATCCAGCCCCGAGTACGGTAACGGGATATTTTTTTTCGGAAGTCATCTTGGTCTTGGAGCTGCCCGAATTCAGTCAGGGCGAGGATTCGGCGAATGAAGAACGTGCGCCGTGCTGAACCAACTTCTGCTTCATCGCGCTGTCTCTTCCCTGCAGGCGTTATAAACCGACTTCAATTGATACTGGGCGGGTTCGCCTGAGCCGCGTGCTTCTGCTCGTACAGCGTCTCGAAGTTGATCGGATTAATCAGCAGCTGTGGGAATCCGCCCTTGCCGACGAGATCATTGATCGTCTCGCGCACGAACGGTAACAGTACGTTCGAACAACTGATCTCAAGCGCCCGTTCCAATGTATCGCCTTCGACGCCGTTGATGCGAAAAATCCCTGCCTGCTTCACTTCAGCAAGAAAGAGGTTCTTGCCCTCGCGTTTGGCGGTTGCCGTCACGGTCAGCGCCACCTCGTATATCCCCTGTTCCGGGTTGAGCGCGCCGTGTTCGATGCCGAGTTGAACACCGATTTCCGCGGTGGCATTCTGTGACTGAATAAACGCCGACGGCACGCTGGGGGCTTCGTAGGAAATATCCTTGATGTAAATCTTCTCGATATTAAAAACAACGTTCTCTTGCTGATTCTGCTCCACCGTCTCTGCCCTCGTGAATGTTATATGGCTGTATTATCGTAAGCGGCTCATGATTTCAGCAAGGCGTCCAGTTGCCCCGCTCGTTCGAGTCCCGCCAGTTCCGTGTATCCCCCGACATGCGTCGCGCCGATGAAAATTTGCGGCACGCTGGTACGGCCGGTGAGTCGTATCATCTCCTCGCGGCGCGCGGGGTTTTGATCCACCATTACCTTTTCGGCCTGAACACCTTTCTTTTCCAACAACCGTTCCGCCATCCGGCAATAGGGACAGATGCGCGTGCCGTACAGCAGCACTTGCGCCACCACTATTTCTCCACCGGCAGGTTGTCCTTCTCCCAGGCAAGCAGCCCACCGGAAAGGTTGTATACCGTCGCAAAACCGTGCTTGCGCAGGATCACCGCACCCTTCATGGAACGATTGCCGGCACGGCAAGTCACGACCACCGGTTTGTTCTTGAATTTGTCGAGCTCGCGCAGGCGGTTTGAAAGTGCCGACAAAGGAAGATTGACCGCATTCGGAATGTGGCCGGCCTGAAACTCCTTGGGTTCGCAAACATCCACGACCACGCCGTCCTCGCGATTGATCAGTTGCACGGTTTGGGCGGCATTGGCATTTTTGATGCCGTGCAGATGCTGGCTGAGGGGGCCCATCACCAGCAAAAACAGGATGACAGCCAGCGCGACGAACAAATACCAGTTATGAATGACAAACTGCATGGTCATGGTTAGTGAATAAAGCTGCTAATCAATTAAGAAAAGATAGATGGAAGGAATATATCTGAAATCCGGTTGTGATTTCCCGGTTCTGCCGACAATCGCCGGTTGAACACGGTTTACCACGATTTTGTGGTTATGCTCAGCGGCGCACCGCGCTGCAAAAGGCCTGGCGCAACGAGCCGATCAGTTGCAGTATTTTCGGATCGCTGATCCGGTAGTAGACCTTGTTCGCGTCCTTGCGCGCCGCCAGGATGCCCTTGTCACGCAGAATGGAAAGATGCTGCGAGATATTGCTTTGCGAAGTCCCGACCTGTTCGACGATGTCCTGGACGCTGACCTCGGTATTGCCCCCAAGGATACAAAGGATTTTCAGTCGCAACGGGTGCGCCATGGCCTTCATGGAGCGGGAAGCGAGATGAATATCCTCTTCGTTGGTAATCAGTACGTCTTCAACTTTTGCGGTGGCGGCACTCATGTATTCAGGCCTCGTGTATTGCTTTCAGCCCACGCTCCCACGCTCTGGACCCGCGGAATTGCTGTGTCGTGAACGAAAACATTATACAATATCGGTGATATTAAATAGAGACTGAAAAAACCGCTATTTGAGTCATCGAGCATGTCATTTACCCCTAAACCATTGGTTCTGGTCGTTTTGGACGGATGGGGCTACCGTGAAGACACCCAATACAACGCGATTGCCGCTGCCCGCAAACCCACGTGGGACGCGCTATGGAAGCAGCATCCGCACACCCTGATTCATGCCTCGGAGGCGGCTGTCGGCCTGCCTTCCAGCCAGATGGGCAACTCGGAAGTCGGCCACCTCAACCTCGGCGCCGGCCGCGTGGTGTACCAGGAATACACGCGCATCAACCGTGCGATCAGCACCGGCACCTTCTTCACCAATAAAACGCTCACCGACGCCATCGACCTGGCGATCAAGACCGGGAAGGCCGTGCACATTATGGGGCTGCTTTCGCCCGGCGGAGTACATAGCCATGAGGAACATATTCATGCCATCGTCGATCTCGCGGCCAAACGTGGCGCGACCAGGCTCTTCCTGCACGCCTTCCTTGACGGGCGTGACACGCCGCCGCAGAGCGCCGCTGCTTCCATCAAAACCATGGAAGAAAAATTCACCGCGGTGAAACAGGGCCGTTTCGCCTCGATCATCGGCCGCCACTATGCGATGGATCGCGACCACCGCTGGCCACGTATTCAGGCTGCCTACGATCTGATGACGCAGGCCAAGGCCGAATTTACCGCCGCTTCCGCCTCGCAAGCACTCGACATGGCTTACGCCCGGGGTGAGACCGATGAATTCGTCAAGGCCACCGTCATTTCGCCGCCCGGCGTGGAACCGGCCCATATCGCCGACGGTGATGTGGTCATCTTCATGAATTTCCGTTCCGACCGCGCACGCCAGATCACGCGTCCCTTCATCGACAACAACTTTGACGCCTTCGAGCGCGCGGTAATTCCCAAACTCGGCGCCTTCGTGAGTCTCACGGAATACAACTCCGAATTCCACGTTCCGGTCGCGTTTCCGCCGGAGCGTTTGCGCAACGTGTTGGGCGCTTACCTGGCGAGCCTCGGATTGCATCAGCTGCGCATCGCCGAAACGGAAAAATACGCACACGTGACATTTTTCTTCAACGGGGGCGTGGAAACCCCGTTCAAGTTCGAGGACCGGATCCTGATCCCGTCACCGACGGATGTACCGACCTACAACCTGAAGCCAGAAATGAGCGCGCCGCGCCTCACCGAAGAAGTGGTCAAGGCGATCCGCGGCGGATATTACGATGTCATCATATGCAACTTTGCCAACTCTGACATGGTCGGTCATACCGGCGACTTCGATGCCACGGTCAAGGCCATCGAGGCGGTGGACCAATGCCTGGGGCACATCTACAAGGCAATAATGGATACCGGCAGCGAGATGCTCATTACCGCCGATCACGGTAATGCCGAACAGATGTTCGATTTTGAAACCGGCCAACCGCACACCGCGCACACCACCAACCCCGTGCCATTCCTTTATATTGGACGACCTGCCGCCCTTGCGCCGAACGGGGCGCTGGAAGATATTGCGCCGACCATGCTATATCTCCTGGGTCTGCCGCAGCCGACGGAAATGACCGGCCGGCCGCTGGTCACATTGCAAACCGAACAGCCGGCGATTGCCGAGAGTCGCGCCTGACGGACACACCACACTCCCCGCCTTTCCCTCTCTCTGTTGCGGCACCGGCACCGTTCCGTCGCCATACAGCGTGGGTACGCTGGAGGGACGTAACATTGCTTTGCTGCCTGTTACTCGCCGTCCTCCACCCGGTCCATGCCACCGACTCCGCGCAGGAAGAAGCACGATTGCAGAAACTGCGTACCCGTATTGACGCACTGCAGGAAAAACTTAACGAAACCCGCGGTCAGCGCGACGCCGTGCGCGATGAAGTACGCGACCTGGAACGACGCATCGGCGGCCTGCTGCAAAGCACAAGACAGACTGAAGCGCGCCAGCGCCGTAACGAAAGAAAACTGCAAGACCTCCGGGCACGGGCGGCACGGGAACGCGGCGGTCTCGAGACGCAGCGGCAGCAACTGGGGCGTCAGATCCGCGCGGCTTATTTCATGGGCCGCCAGGAATATCCAAAAATGCTGCTCAATCAGGAAAACCCCGCGGGCGTGGCCCGGGTTCTGACTTATTATCAATACATCAACCGCGCGCGCGCCGAACGCATTACCGAAATCCAGGCCAACCTGTCGCGGCTCGAAGTACTCGAGCGGCAGATCCGGGAACAAAGCCAGGAGCTGGAGACGCTGCGCGCCACCCAACGGGAACAGAAAACAGCGCTGGAGATTTCCCGCGCGCGCCGCGGTGAATTGCTCGCCAGCCTCAGCCACGAGGTACGTGGCCACTCGCAGGAAATCGAACGACTGCATGCGGACGAAAAACGCCTGGAGCAGCTGATCGAGGAGCTGAAAACAGTGGTGCCGGAAACGACGCCCCTGCCACCCGGCAACGAGAAGCATTTTGCCAGATTACGGGGGCGTCTGCCGCTGCCCGCCCATGGCCGGATAATCGCCCGTTACGGAGCGCAGAAAAACGTAGGTAATCTCAAATGGCGTGGTCTTTTTATCGCCGGGCAAGAGGGGCAGAACGTGATAGCCGTGTTCCGCGGGCGCGTGGTGTTTGCCGACTGGTTGCGGGGATTTGGTCTACTCTTGATTCTGGACCACGGAGATGGCTATATGACGTTGTATGGCCACAACCAAAGCCTGCACCGGGGGGTCGGCGACTGGGTCGAGGCAGGGGAGACCATCGCCAGTCTGGGCAACACCGGCGACGTAGCGCAGCCGGGACTGTATTTTGAAATTCGTCAGAACGGAGATCCGCGCGATCCGCTGATCTGGTGTAAAGCACGATAACGACTCGATTTTATTTTCACCCGCCAACACGGCGTAGCAGTCCATCAAATGGAGCTTCATTAATGAAACTTGCAACACGTTATATTCTGGTCCTGTTTCTCGGGATGTTCGTCGGCGCGGCGATCATCCTCGATATGGGTGTGCTGGCCGAACGCGACGAGCCCAAGGAGGCCCTGGCGCCGCTGCCGCTCAACGAACTGCGCAGCTTCACCGAAGTGTTCAGCCGCATCAAGACCGATTACGTTGAACCGGTTGAAGACAAGAAACTCCTCGAAGACGCCGTGCAGGGCATGCTAGCCGGACTCGATCCGCATTCCGCCTACCTGGATGCCGAAAGTTTCAAGGACATGCGCGTGGAAACCGAGGGCCAGTTCGGCGGCCTCGGCATCGAAGTCACAATGGAAAACGGCTTCGTCAAGGTCGTCTCGCCGATCGAGGACACGCCCGCGGCGCGCGCCGGCGTGAAGCCCGGCGATCTCATCATCCGACTCGACGACAAGGCCGTAAAAGGCATGACACTGACCGAGGCCGTGCGCGTCATGCGCGGTAAACCCGGCAGCGACATCACGCTCACCATCGTGCGCGAAGGCGCGACCAAGCCGCTCAAGATCACGCTCACGCGCGCGGTCATCAAAATCCAGAGCGTAAAGAACCGGATGCTGGAGACGGGCTTTGGTTATGTGCGCATCACCCAGTTCCAGGCCGGGACCGACAAGGGTCTGGCGGAAGCAATAAAAAAACTGGAAACGGAAAATAAAGGCACGCTCCGGGGAATGATTCTCGACCTGCGTAATAATCCCGGCGGCGTACTCAATTCGGCGGTGGGTGTCAGCGATGCCTTTCTCGACAAAGGCCTCATCGTCTACACCGAAGGCCGCGTGGCGGATTCCAAAATGAAGCTCTCGGCCACACCAGGCGACCTGTTGAACGGCGCGCCGATGGTGGTGCTGATTAACGGCGGCTCGGCCTCGGCCTCGGAAATCGTCGCCGGTGCGCTCCAGGATCACAAACGCGCCGTCATCATGGGCACGAAGAGTTTCGGAAAAGGTTCAGTTCAGACCATCATCCCGGTCAGTAACGGCGCGGCGCTCAAGATCACCACAGCGCGCTACTACACGCCAAGCGGACGCTCGATCCAGGCCTCCGGCATCGTGCCTGACATCGTGACGGAAGAGGCCAGGATCACCAAGAGCGAAGCCGGCGACCGGCTGCGGGAAGCGGATCTTGCGCGCCATCTGGAAAATGGCGATGAAATCGCCAAGCCGAAAGAAGAACCGAAAAAGGAAGACAAGAAAGACGACAAGAAGAAGGACGAGACCGGCAAACCCGCGGTCGAGGACTACCAGTTGCAGGAAGCGTTGAACCTGCTCAAGGGCATCAGCTTCTTCAAGGCTCAAGGTAAATAAAGGCGAGGGGAAAATGGCGACCGTACTGGTTCCTCGGGCGCAGGTCGTCGAGGAGCGGGCGGCGGTCGCCATGATTGTATTCTTGCGCCGTACGATCGATCCCGTTCAACGGATGGCAGTGACCGGCCCATCACGAACAGGCCGGACAAGCGGACCGAAAATAACCTCTAAGGAAGAGTTAACGCTGCGGGAACGATGCGGCGCGCTGATTACTAGAAGCCAAAGCGCGTGCCGAAAAGAATCCGGCTGCGTTCGAGGCTGTACGGGTCGAGGCTCGTGGTGGAGCTTCCCAAACCGAAACTCGCTTCGGCCTGGAGACTGAAATCGCGCTGGACCTGCCATTTCCAGCCCGCCGACAGCAAGGAACGGTCGCCGCTGCGCGGGGAGACAAACGTCGGCTCGTCGGCCGTATCATACAGACTCTTCTGCATCTTGAACGACATGTAAGGCGTGTGGGACTGGAACAGCGTCAGACTGCCGCCGACGGTGAAACCATAATAGCGGCGCCCGAGATGCCGGTAGATTTCTTCGCGCGCCACTTCATCGCCGAGAAAAAAACTACCGGTGATACTCGGTTTCACGCTGCTCGGCAGGCGGCTGGTCCATGAGAATGCCGCGCGGGTATCGAGCGTATCCAGCGGTGTCGGATTGACGGCCGTGCCCTCACCGTACTCGGCGGATATCGCAAAACTGTTCACCGTATCCATATGATGCTGCCATCTCACCCCGAAGGCATTGACACGGTTGACGGATGACTCCTCATCAAATGAGGAGTAGCGAGCCCGGTTGCCGGCGGTCTCGACTTCACCATAAAAATTGACCGAGCTGGCACCGAACACAGCCTCTCCGCTATCCGCCGAATTGCCATCCTCCGTTACGGCACGCTGGGACTGATAAAGGTTGAGCCCAAACGAGCTGTATTCGGATGGATTGCGCAGCTGTACTTCCGGAACTCCCAAGGTGCCTACGCCCGCGAAAGGGGCATCATCGAACCAGGACAGCTTTCCCGATGGAGCGGACACGGCCGGACCCGCGCTGGCCAGCAGCACCGCGCTTGCGAGAAGGGTTTTTCTGACAAATTTCATAGCCATTCCGATCCGGTTACATCCATAAATCTACATTTGTATTCTAGCATAATGGCCCACCGGCCCAACATGCCGTCTGTCACAGCATCTGCTCCGGCCAGCCTCGCAGCAGCATAAAACCGCCCATCGCAGTGAGCGCCCACCCCAAAACACGCCCCCATAACGCCTCGCCGTAAAACGTCACGTCCATGCCCAGCATCACCGCGCCGGCGATCAGCAAACCGCTGCCGGCGGCAGCGAAATATAACCGTCGATGCTGGCGGCGCAGCTGGCGGCGCAGCTGCTCGATCTCGCGTGCCGTGGATTCCCGGGCCGATTCTTCCCGGCCCGCGCGCCGCAGGCCCTCGTGCACCAGCGCCGGGATTTCCGGCAGCATGGCCCACCACTTGGGAAATTCGTTGCGCAGCGTTCGTATGAAGGCACGTGGCCCCATGTGCTCGCTCATCCAGCGTTCGAGATAGGGCTTCGCGGTGTCCCACAAGTCGAGGTCGGGGTAAAGCCGCCGGCCCAGACCCTCGATATTGAACAGCGTTTTTTGCAGCAGCACCAGTTGTGGCTGGACTTCCATGTTGAAACGCCGCGCGGTCTGAAACAGGTGCAGCAGGAACCGGCCGAAGGAAATGTCCTTGATGGGGCGCGCGAACACCGGCTCGCACACGGTGCGGATTGCCGCCTCGAACTCCTCGATGCGCGTGCCCGCCGGGACCCAGCCGGCGCGCAAGTGGGCATCGGCCACGGCATGGTAATCGCGGTTGAAAAACGCGAGGAAATTTTCCGCGAGGTAGCGCTTGTCCTTCTCGCCAAGCGTGCCCATGATTCCGAAATCCACAGCGCGGTACTGGCCCTCGGGCGAGACAAAGATATTGCCCGGATGCATGTCGGCGTGGAAAAACCCGTCACGGAACGCCTGCGTGAAAAAAATCTCCACGCCGTTGTGCGCCAGCCTCCGCATGTCGACGCCGGCGGCCTTGAGGCCCTCGACGTTACCGACAGGTATGCCGTGGATACGCTCAAGCACCATGACCGTGCGGCGGGTGAGGTCCCAGTAGACTTTCGGAACGTAAAGCAGGTTGGAATCCTGAAAGTTGGCGCGCAGGCGGCTCGCATTCGCCGATTCCACCCGCAGGTCGAGTTCGTCATGGATGGTCTTGTTATATTCATCCACCACCTCGACGGGTCGAAACCGGCGCGTATCCGGCACGTAGCGCACCGCCAAGCGCGCGAGCATGTACAGCAATTCGAGGTCGCGCTCGATGATCGACTCGATGCCGGGGCGCAGCACCTTGACCGCTACTTCAGTGCCGTCGTGCAGCCGCGCGATATGCACCTGCGCCACCGAGGCCGAGGCGATGGGCTCGCGGCTGAACTCGCTGAAGAACCTGTCAAGGTTGCCGCCCAGCGCCTGTTCGATCAGACGCACCGACTCATCGCCGGAAAACGGCGGTACGCTGTCCTGAAGTCGCGCCAGTTCCTCGGCGATATCTTCCGGCAGCAGGTCGGGACGAGTGGACAGCATCTGGCCGAACTTCACGAAGACCGGTCCCAGCTCCTCCAGTGCCTCGCGCAGGCGCACGCCGCGCGGTAAACCGCGGCGCGCGAACAGCCGCCACGGCGCAAGCCGCAGCAACAGACGATAGGGACGGAAAAGATGGATCGCGGTGACGAATTCGTCCAGATCATGCCGGACAAAGACCTGCGTGATGCGCAGCAGGCGGGCGAACTGGCGCGGACGGATCATTTCATGCCCTCACGCAAACGCTCAAGGCGCAATTCCAGGCGTTCAGCCTCCAATCGCAATGCTTCCACGGCCAGTCGAAACGCCTCGGCGCGTGAACGCGAGGGCAGCAGGCGGCTTTCTTCCTGCAGGTATTCCGCGGCATCCTCGCCCAGCACATCCAGTGAGCGCCGGGTCCAGCCACCCAGGTGGCGCAGCGCGTTGCCCAACTGATGCGCCGCGACATCACCCAGCAGGCGCGCCGCCGGTTCTTCCCAGTCGATATCAATTTTTTCCAGGAGGCGCTGGAAGCGTTGCCCGAGATCGATATCGCCGCTGATCTGGACCTCACCGTCGGCCACAACATCGGGTGCTACGCGCCGCAGCGCCAGTTTCGCAAATACCGGAATGTTGCCCGCGAGCGTCACGTCCGGCGCGCCGTCGTGATGCCCACGCAAACTGACGCCGGTGCCGGATGGCAGCACGAAAATCACGACGGGGTCAGCGCCTCCCAGCCGCAGCCGGATCACCTTGCCCTCGAGTTCTCCCAGTCGCGCGAGCGTATCGGGGTCGAGACGCAGGATGCGATTGACGGTCTCTTCAGTCAGCGTTGCGAGAGGTGATGTCATTTGAACATTTTATAAATGAATGCCAGGACTCAAAGGCCGTCAGGAAGATCCAATATTACTTTTCGCCGCCCTGCTGTTCCCGCGCCGTGGCGGGGCTCAGAATTTATAGCCTTTATGCAAGGCGACAATGCCGCCGCTCAAGTTGTAATACTGCACCCGCTCGAATCCCGCACGTTCCATCATCGTCTTCAGCGTTTCCTGGTCGGGGTGCTTGCGGATGGATTCCGCGAGGTAGCGGTAACTGCCCTCATCCTGCGCGATCACGCGCCCGAGCCACGGAAGGACATTGAAGGAATAGGCGTCGTAAAGCTTGTTCAACCCCGGCACCGCGGGGTGGGAAAACTCGAGCACCAGCAGCATCCCGCCCGGCTTCAACACCCGAAACATGGAGGCCAGGGCGCGATCGATGTGCGTCACGTTGCGCAACCCGAAGGCAATGCTGACGCGATCGAAATAATTCTCGGGAAACGGCAGGTTCTCGGCGTTGGCCTGCACGAACGCGACGTTGCCCACGATGCCGCGGTCCGCCAGGCGCGCGCGCCCGACTCCGAGCATGGATTCGTTGATGTCGGCAAGTACCACCTGTCCGCGCCGACCGGCGCGCACGGCAAATTTCGCTGCCAGGTCACCGGTGCCGCCGGCCACGTCGAGAACGCGGAATCCCGCGCGCGCGCCGCTGGCCTCGACCGCGAACTGCTTCCACAATCGATGAATGCCGAGCGACATGAGGTCGTTCATCAGGTCGTATTTATTGGCGACCGAATGAAACACCCCGGCGACGAGATGGTCCTTGGCCGACTCAGGCACTTCGCGGAAACCGAAGTGCGTGGTGCGCTCTGACTTGCCGGGCTGGGCCATGGGTTTATTCCGCCGGTTTGGGCTTGCGGACCACGCCCGCCTTAGCCAGCCGTTCCAGATACTGTTTCCAGAGGCTGTCCTGGTCGGTTCCCAGATGATGCAGCCAGTCCCAGGAATAAATCCCGGTACTGTGGCCATCGTCGAAAAACAGGCACACGGCGTAGCTGCCGACTGGTTCGATGTGGGTGATGTTGACGTTCTCCTTGCCCACTTGCAGCACTTCCTGTCCCGGGGCGTGGCCGCGCACCTCGGCCGAGGGCGAATACGCCCGCAGGTATTCGCAGGGCAAGTTGAAATGGCTGCCGTCGTCGAACGCCACTTCGAGGACGCGCGATTTCTGGTGCAGCTTGATGTCGGTCGGTCTGACTGTGTTTTTACGCATGTTTTCCTGTCTGCTCGAAAAAAGGTCGTTAGTATAGTCGGCCGGCCAATACCAGGGCCAATATCATGAACCGGTAATGGTAACCAATTGTATCCGCCCCGTCCCCGAGGCCCGCCCTCAGTGACGGCGTGGACGGGGCCTGCCTGGCGGTCCGATTTGCATCCCCCCGGCTTCGTAGCCGGCACTATCCTCTAACTACTCCAAGTTTCTGACATAATTGTCATATTTATGACACATTTATGATATGAAATGGCGTCCCAAACCAAGGGTCATTGCGCCCGGACACCTAAATCATGCGGGCCAAAATCCTCATTGTCGAAGACGAATCCGCGATCCGGCAGATGGTCTGCCTGGCCCTCTCACAGTCGAGCTACGACTGCATCGAGGCGGTCGACACCACCGAGGCCCAGGCAAAAATCCTCGCTGACATGCCCGATCTGATCCTGCTCGACTGGATGCTGCCGGGACTGAGCGGAGTCGAATACTCCCGACGCCTGCGGCGCGAGAAACTGACGCGGGACATCCCCATTATCATGCTGACCGCGCGCACGGAAGAAGCAGATAAGGTGTCAGGACTCGACAGCGGCGCCGACGATTACATCACCAAGCCGTTTTCCACGCGTGAACTGCTGTCACGCATCAAGGCGCTGCTGCGACGCACCGCTCCGCACGCCGCCCAATCCCAAGTGGAAATCGGTGGCTTGATGCTCGATCCCGTCACCCATCGCGTTAGTGCGCATGGACAACACCTGGAACTGGGCCCCACGGAATTCCGTTTGCTGCAATTTTTCATGACCCATCCCGAACGCGTGCATTCGCGCGAGCGTCTGCTTGACAGCGTATGGGGCAGCAACGTGTACGTGGAAGAGCGCACCGTGGACGTGCACATCCGCCGCTTGCGCAAGATACTGACTGCCACCGGGCATGACCGGTTGGTTCAGACGGTGCGCGGCGCCGGCTACCGTTTTTCGACGCAGGACTGAAGCATGCATCCCGGCCTGTGGCGTGAAATCTGGATTCTCGTCACCATTGCCGTGCTCAGTCTATTCTTCGGCGTGCTCACCGGACGCCCGTTCCTGATCGCCGCCTGCGGGTTCGGTTTTTACATCGCCTGGACCCTGCGACACCTGCGGAACCTGCATCGCTGGCTGCTCGACCGCCGCGCCGGTGACATGCCGGAGGCCGGCGGCTTATGGGGCGAGGTCTTCGACGAGATCCACAAGCTCGTCAAACAGGCCTCGCGCCGGCAGGATCAGCTGAGCGGCATGTTGGCGCGGTTCCAGAATGCCGCCTCGGCGATGCCCGATGCCGTGGTGGTTTTGTCGCAAGCGGGCGACATCGAATGGGCGAATCGTTCGGCCGCGACCCTGCTCGGCATCCACTATCCGCACGACGTTGGCGTGCGTCTGCTCAACCTGCTGCGCGTTCCCGGTTTCGCCCAGTATCTGGAACACGGCGAATACGCCGAACCGCTGGAGATCACCTCTCCGGATAATCGCGAAGTCCACGTTTCCATTCAGATCACACCGTTCGGAAGCAGCCAGAAACTAGTCATGGGACGCGATGTCAGCCGGCTGATGCGGCTGGAACAAATGCGCCGCCATTTCGTGGCCAATGTTTCACACGAGCTGCGCACGCCGCTCACGGTCCTGGGCGGTTACGTCGAGACACTCCAGCAGATGGACCAGATCAGGATGGAAGACCTCAAGAAACACCTTTCCATCATGCACGAGCAGTCCCAGCGCATGCAGCGCTTGGTGGACGATCTGCTCATGCTTTCAAAACTGGAAACCGCGCCACCACGCACACAGGTCGAGCCAGTAGACATCGCCGCGCTACTGAAGAGTCTCGTGGAACAGGCGACGCTGTTGAGCGGCGAGAACCGCCACGACATCACGCTGGAGGCCGATCCCTCGCTCAAGCTGCTGGGCAGCCGTGAGGAACTGCACAGCGCTTTTTCTAACCTGATCAACAACGCCGTGCGTTACACTCCTGCCGGTGGCAAGATACGGTTGTCATGGCGCCCCACGGATGACGGCGCTGAATTCGCCGTCACCGACACCGGTGAAGGCATCGCCCCCGAACACATTCCGCACCTGACCGAACGGTTTTATCGCGTGGACACGGCGCGCTCGCGCGCCTCGGGCGGCACCGGCCTGGGGCTGTCCATCGTCAAGCACGTGCTACTGCGCCACGAGGCCAAGCTCGAAATCGAAAGCGAAGTCGGCCAGGGGAGCACGTTCCGCTGCGTGTTTCCGGCGCAGCGCGTGGAACGCGGTTAACAAAAAATTTAACCCCCGTTTAACATGCGTTTCACTTTGCGCGCCTATTCTTGCGCAAGGAACTCTATTCTGAACCATACCCCTGCCGATCCGCCGCATCGCGATCAATCCCAGCAGACCGGAACCCAGGAGTAACAGGCCGCCGGGCAGGGGGACGGCGGTCGGCGCCGGCATCATGCCGTCGTATTTTCCTCGCTTGAATTCAAGCTAGGTGTGCACATCGGGTTTCCCGTCGAGATCGATATCCCAACTGACGCGCAAATCCCGAAAGTAATCTTGCGTGACCGTCGGGTTCTGGGATTTAACAGATTTAACGGGCTTGAAGTAAGTTTGCAGAGCATAGTTGCCGCTGTCGGACAATCGATAGACCAAGTCGTCGGGCATGCCGAACAGACGATCGACGCCGCGGTTGCGAAGCGCAAAATCAACCGCCGTGCCGCCCGCGAAAGTGTATCCGCCGCGGGTATGCGACCTGCACATATATATAGATGATCTCAACGACCCGCTGCTTTGACACAAGGAGCCGCCCGACCCTGTCCCGGCATCGGCAATTCCTGGTAGGCAAGCCTGATCAGATCGCGAATCTTGCGCAGCTCGCAGACCCGCCGGTTGAAGGCTTCGCAGGAAGCCGAGTGCGCGTAGACCCAGGCCTTTTCTTCCGGCGTCACCTGATTGTCGACGAAGGCGTTGATGAACTCATCGGAAAACTCATGTCTCTGGCTCATTCGATTCTCCGGATTTGTACTTCCTCGACGGCGACCCAATACGCCAGAGATTCTAGTGATGCACTGTTACGAACGGATGACAAAATACCGGGGTTCGAAATCCCGATCGAGGCAAATATTGCCATCAACAAAACAGGCGATGCCATTCCGTCACGGCAAATCGTCGCCGGCCCGTTACACCTGGTTTAAAAAAAGAGTCCCTGCAGGTAGCAGGGACGTCAAGCCTTAGGGGTAGGCTGAGGAGAACGGAATTCTTTTTCTAGGGGTTTCGGCTCATAGACCGGGGCAGCATGGCTCCGCTGCCCCGGCGATATTCCTCTATTGCTTCCACTACTAACTCATCTAACTTCACATGCCTATCTGCTATCGCTGCACACTTCTTTCGATAAGACTTAACCCGTAACCTTTCTCAAGGAGGGCAGCATAAGCTCATTCCATGTCGGACAGGTTAAGAATCCAAGAAACTTTCTTGACAATGAATCGGCCGGATTCATGGGTGGTCGCACTGTTGGCGGAAAGATTTTTTCCGACGTCATCACCCTGTCATCCTAGGATGGCAGGGTGATGCCAACGATTCCTTAAATTCACAAGCGAGGCTGCGTTTATGACCGATACCAAGATACAAAATGTCTCCCTGAAGCTTTGTCAATCGGATGTTGAACGAGTCAGAACCATCGCACGGCGGTTGCGCGTCAGGGAGTCGGATGTCATTCGATTCGCCTTGCGACAGGCCTTCGCCAAACTCGCACCGTTGCACGATCAAAACGCCCGCGGACGCGATCTGATACCCGTTTTTCTCGAATGCGGCCCGGAACTTGCCTATCACTTCGATCTGGACTCGCGGACTCTCGAGTCCATCGTCAACGGCGACCTCGACGATCCGCGGAAGAAAGTCGATGCCCATGACATCGAGATTCTGGCTGTCTCGCACATGATGCCCGGTTACCATTTTGAATCCAAGCTCAAGGGCATCCCCCGAATCAAGACCGACCGCCTTGATTCCTCGGAACCGCTGCAGCAATACCTGCACGAAAAATATATCGGGCGGCACAATGCCCAGCAAACACCCGACACGCTGAACGTTTCCATGCAAATTCCCCTGTAGTCAGCCGGAAACACCGGATAGCGCCAATGCCGCCGCGCACGTGACCGCGCGGATCGAACACGTGGCAATGATTTATTTCTGACTGGAAAAACGGTAACCCGCCGTCCGGACGGTCTGGATCAGATCGTCATGCCCACTGACCGCCAGCGCCTTGCGCAAACGCCGGATGTGCACGTCCACCGTGCGTTCCTCGACGTAAACGCCTCCTCCCCAGACGCTGTTCAGCAGCCGCTCGCGGCTGTGCACGTTTTCGGGATGCGACATGAAAAAGTGCAGCAGGCGAAATTCCGTGGGGCCGAGCTTGATGCTTTCGCCGTGCACCAGAATCCGGTGGGTGACGGGGTCAAGCTGCAAACCGGCAATTTCGATCGTCTTATCGTCGCTGTGCGGCGCCGCGCGCCGCAGCAGCGCCTTGATCCGGACCGCCAGTTCGCGCATGGAAAACGGCTTGGTGATGTAATCGTCCACGCCGCTTTGCAGTCCCCGGACCTTGTCTTCCTCCTCGGTACGGGCGGTTAGCATGATGATCGGGATATCCCGCGTGAGTTTCTCGGCCCGCAAACGACGCGCGTACTCGACGCCGCTGAGGCCCGGCAGCATCCAGTCAAGCAGGAGCAGATCGGGGATACTCTCCAGGATTTTCGCCTGCGCCTGGGTGGTATCGGCGGCCTCCAGGCAATCATAATTTTCCTGGGACAGCGCCATGCACACCATCTGACGGATGGCGGCCTCGTCTTCGACAATCAGGATTTTGGTGCGCATGACTGGATACACATGCCTTGGTTATTGAACGTGCGGCATTTCATACCAGCACCATGACAAATTGATTACCCCCTCCAGAAACTTCACGACGGACGCGGCGCGTCGACCGTCCCGCCACGGTCGACGACTGGATGTTGTCACCAATCCGTCGTGCTCGTATCACATGCGTGTCATCACGCGCCGCTAGGCTTCTGCGCGGAATAGTTCAACCCATCAAGGAGCCGCATCATGAAACATGTACCCCTGTTAAAACCCTGTGTGTTCGCCGTTGTCATGGCGACAACACTCGCCCCGTTTGCCGCTCAGGCCGATGAATCCGACTTCGGAATCCAGGTCGAAAAACTCCTCAAGGAGCAGAGCGAGAAGTTATTCGGCGTGGAAAAACCGCTCGGGGCCTCGGCCCCGGCTACCGTCGGCGCGTATCGCACGCCATCGCAATCAGCCTACGATCAGGTGCTGGCCGCAAACGGCCTGAAGCTCGAGTACCTGACGCGCGAGGCGGCCAACGCCACCGACATGATGGCGTTCTATCCCGCGCAAAATCCGACCCATCTCGTCACCTGCATCGAGGGCGGACGCCAGTTCCTGATCGACGGCGGCACCCCGGGCGTGTACGACGCCGGCGACAAGCTCAACCCGTCGGTACAGCGCATCAACCTCGCGACCGGCGCGGTCGAGACGATCCTGCGCGGCATGTCGTCCTGCGATGGCATCCGCACCACCGCCTGGGGCACGGTCCTCGCCACCGAGGAACGCACCGACGGCGGGGCCTACGAGATATTCAACCCGCTCGGCGTCAGCGAACAGACCGTGATCGACCGCGCCTCCGGCGCCGTGACCGACCCGGCCAACATCACCAAGCGCACGGCGCTACCGATTATCGCTTGGGAAGGCATCGCAATACTGCCGAACGGTGTCGTGATCGCGGGCGACGAACTGCGTCCTGGTTCGCCGGCGAACGCCGATGGCGGCGCGATCTTCAAGTTTGTCCCTGCCATGCCCCGGCTTGTCGCGGGGCCGATCGCCAATCTGTCCGAATCGCCGCTCGCGGCCGGCTCGGTGTTCGCCATGCAGGTATCGTGCGTGAGCAACACCCAGCAATACGGTCAGGGCTGCGAGATCGGCAACGCCGCCTGGGTGGCGGTAAACGCGGCCACGGCGCGTACCGATGCCAACACCGCTGGCGCCACCGGCTACTATCGTCCCGAGGACCTGCACCAGGATCCAATGTACAAGGACGAGGCCAACCCGGAGGCGGTGCGCTTCTGCTGGACCAATACCGGTAACGAGGATGGCAAGAACTACGCCGAGGTCATGTGCGGCGTGGACAACGCCCCGCTCACCGCGAGCAACACACAGCGTTCGGTGGCGGTGAACCGCTTCGTCGAGGGCGACACCGACTTCAACTCCTTCGACAATCTCGAGTTCCAGCCGAAAACCGGGAACGTCTACGTGATTGAGGACCATGACAACGGCGATATCTTCGCCTGCCTGCCGGATGGCATGGACCGCGACATCAAGACCGACGGCTGCGTGAAGATCCTGTCGGTGAAGGACAGCTCGGCCGAACCGACCGGCTTCCTCTTCGATGCTTCCGGCACGACTGCTTACGTTTCGATCCAGCACAGCGACGACACCAATATGCCGCTGGTCGATGGCTATCGGACAGACGACGTGCTCAAGATCACGGGCTTCAAGCTGAAAAAGCAGGGCTGGGGCTGGTGATCTGAAGCGTAGATAACACGCGCGCGCTGGGAGTCGCGCGCGGGGGGGGGAACCGATTCGCCCCATTTTGGAACTCCCGCACGGAAAAGGCCGCTCACGCGGCCTTTTCTTTTTGGCGGGCCGTCAACGAAACTTCATTCTCCCGCCATCTGCGCTTAACGCGCGCCCGATAGATTCTCACTGCCAATACATATAGGAAGATATACCCATGTCACTGTCCGCTCAGCTCGTTAACCTTTTCAATACCGATCCCGCCGCGGGCACCACAGACCGGAAGGCGGCGAATACTGGAGCCACACCGGAGGACACGCGCGACGCCGGGGCCGCGGTTGATATTCCGCGCCTAACCCACCCGGCGGATAAAATCCCTCAATCCAGTCCCGAGATCGGTGATGCGACGGAAGATATCTCCGCCAGGACCAGAGCGGCTATTGAAACGAGTTCATCATCTACCATGCAGGGTAACGACTTGTGGGCCAGCATTGCCGACATATTCTCGCCGGCGCTGGTGCGCGTGCTCACCAGTCTGCTGATCGTGGCGCTATGTCTGTGGATGGGCGCCGGCATTGTCAATGTCGTGCTCGACCTGCGGCAGTCGCTGTCCAGCGGCTGGGCCGGCGTCGCGGAGCGCGCCATCATTGATACCCTCATCATGCTGGCGCTTCTGGAAGTCATCCGCACGCTTCAGGCGTATCTGAAACTCGGACGCGTGCGCGTGACCTTCATTCTGGATACCGCTCTGGTGGTGCTGATCGGCGAACTGATGGGCCTGTGGTTCAAGGAGTACGCGCCGGAGAAGGTGCTGCTCGGCCTGGGTGTAATCGTCACGCTCGTGGCGCTGCGCATCGTGACGGCGCGTTTCTCGCCGGAGCGCGGCGGCGAACCCGCCTGACGACCACGCCGTCTTAGGCCGGCTGGCCGATCTCCTTCAGCCGCTTGCGCTGCACCGTCACCCACACGCGCAGGCGCTCGGAAATCTCGTTGCGCACGCGCCGGAATACCACCAACTGTTCGGCCCGGCTTCCGGTCACGGCCGCCGGGTCCTCGAATCCCCAGTGGATGCGCTCGTTGTCGCCCGGGAAGGTCGGGCAACGGTCGCGCGCGCGGTCGCACACCGTGATGATGTAGTCGAACTGCTCGCCGAGGAAGCGTTCGAGCGACTTGCTTTGATGACCTGAGATGTCGATGCCGATCTGGCGCATCGCCTCGACGGCCAGCGGGTTGAGTCCCTTCGGGTCAGTACCGGCACTGTGAACCTCGAAGTCGGCGCCACCGACCGTACGCAACAGGCCTTCGGCCATCTGCGAACGAGCGGAATTGCCGGTGCACAGGAACAGGACGCGGATCGCGTAACGCATAGCAACTCCTTGTCTACCAGGGTCAAATCGAGGCCGTTAATATATTCGCTTGAAAGTATATATGTCGAGTCGTATATTAACGACATGATCACAGCTGATGAATTCTTCCCCGCCCTGTCCGATCCGACGCGCTTGCGCTGCCTGTTGCTGCTCGCGGCCGAGGGCGAATTGTGCGTGTGCGAGCTGACCCACGCGCTGGATGAGTCGCAGCCCAAGATCTCGCGCCATCTGGCGACGCTGCGCGAAGCCGGGATCGTCAGCGACCGGCGCGAGGGGCTGTGGATTCACTATCGCCTCAATCCCGAGTTACCGGCTTGGGCGTGCGAAATTCTGAATACCGCGAGTAAGGCCAACGCCGCGGCCAAACCGTTCGTGCAGGATCGCAAGCGCCTGCGCGGCGCGCCGACCCGGCCGCCGGTACGCTGCAGCGCATGACGGCCGGCGTCATCTGACGCAAAAAGATTTCACCCGGACAAATCATGATCGAAGCGCTCGCCAACTGAATAGCCCATACACGAACATCGGTATACGACACATGGAGCACGCAACAACTGAAACCGTGAGCGGCGGCGCCAACATCAAATGGTTCGCCGGACTGGCGTTGGCGACCTTCGCATGGATCGCCGCGTATGCGAACCTGACACCGTTCGCCGACGGCATGGTGCGGCTCCTTTCCGTTGATCCGCAGACACACTTCGGCGAGGCTATGCGCTTTTTCTTCTACGACACGCCGAAAGTATTACTGCTCCTGACTGGCGTTGTGTTCGTCATGGGCGTGATCCATACCTATATATCCGCCGAGCGCACGCGCGATCTGCTCGCCGGAAAAAGGCTTGGCCTGGGCAACACGATGGCGGCCGGTCTCGGGATCGTGACGCCTTTCTGTTCCTGCTCCGCCGTGCCGCTGTTCATCGGTTTTCTCCAGGCCGGTGTGCCACTCGGTGTGACCTTCTCCTTCCTGATCTCCGCGCCAATGGTCAACGAGGTCGCGCTGGCGCTGCTCTTCGGCATGTTCGGATGGAAAGTGGCCGGCCTTTATCTGACGATGGGTCTTTCGGTCGCCATCGTCGCGGGCCTGGTTATCGGCAAGCTCGGCCTGGAGCACCAACTGGAGGACTGGGTGCGCGCGATCCAGTCGCGCGGCGCGGCGGCCACGGCCGAATACCCGCTCGCCTGGCCCGAGCGAATCCAGGCGGGTATCGCCCACGTGAAGGAAATCGTGGGCAAGGTCTGGCCTTACATTCTCGCCGGCATCGCGCTCGGCGCCGGCATTCATGGCTACGTGCCCGAGGACTTCATGGCTGGCATCATGGGCAAATCGGCGTGGTGGTCGGTGCCGGCGGCGGTCCTGATCGGCGTGCCCATGTATTCCAACGCCGCCGGTGTGATTCCCGTGGTGCAGGCGCTGCTCGCCAAAGGCGCGGCGCTGGGAACTGTCCTCGCCTTCATGATGAGCGTGATCGCGCTTTCGGCGCCGGAAATAATCATTCTGCGCAAGGTGCTCAAGCCGCAACTGATCGCCGTCTTCGTGGGCACGGTGTCCGCTGGGATTCTGCTCGTCGGGTACGCATTCAATTTGCTCCTGTGACAACCGGGCTGCGTGTTCAATCTGAATTTATTCAAAGGGCATGCCGTGGCACAAACAGAGTTTCACCCTTCCATTGTTTCACTCGTGTCCCTCGCCGCCATGATCGCCTCGAATCACCCGGATCAGGGTCTCTGCCAGCTCGACAAGCTGCGCGAGTATGGCGTCACGCAGAACCAGATCGACACGGTGCTCGAGATCGCGCGCCATTTCCGCGACGAAGCCACGCGCAAACTGGATGCGCGCTTTGATGAGGCGCTGAAGAATGCGGCCGCAGCGCCAGCGCCGATTGCGAAGCAAACTGTCGACAAGCAAGCCGGCAGCTGCTGCACCCCGACCAAGAGCGGGATTTCCTGCTGCTGACCACGAGGGACACGAACATGAAAACCATCAAGGTACTCGGTACCGGCTGCGCCAACTGCAAGGCTACCGTGAAACTTATCGAGAAAGCGGCGCGCGCCAAGGGCGTCGCCGTGAATCTGGAAAAGGTCGAGAACATCGCCGACATCATGGCCTATGGGGTGATGTCCACGCCCGGCGTGGTGATCGACGGAAGAGTGGTGCACGCCGGCGGCGTGCCGAACAAGAACGCGGTAGAAGGCTGGCTCGCGGGCTGAAGCAAGCGCATGAATAGATTCATTACCAAACCATCGACGGTAAATGCCACCGCGGTCCGTTCCGCGGCAGGCTCCGAAGACCTGGCCACGGCGCTCAATCGTGACTGTCTGTGCGTGACTGTCAACCGCGACACGCTGCGGCACGATCTTGACGCCGATGGCGCCGACGCCGATCTCTATCGCGAGATTCTCGCCACCCGGCCGAATCTTTTCTCGGCCACGGCGGTATTCGTGACGCCGCAGCAGGTCGAGCGCATGCACGAGATCATCCGCGCGGTCGAAACCGTGGTAGCACTCCCGGCCTATCGCGAGGAGGTGCTGGCCGAGGCGCCGGAGATCGCCCGTTTCGATCCGGGACCGCGCGGCGTGTTCATGGGCTATGACTTTCATCTCGGGCCTGCGGGACCACAGCTTATCGAGATCAACACCAACGCCGGTGGGGCGTTGCTCAACACCGCACTGGCGCGCGCGCAGGCCGCCTGCTGCGAGATGATGAAGCCGCTGATACCAGGGCCAACATCGCTCGCCGCGCTCGACGATACTTTCCACCAAATGTTCCTGCGCGAGTGGCAGCGGCAACGCGGCGAACAGCCGCTCACGAGTATCGCCATCGTGGATGACGTTCCCCGAGAGCAGTATCTTTATCCAGAGTTTCTTTTGTTCGAACGCCTCTTCCGCCGTCACGGGCTCAAGGCCGTAATCGCTGATCCGGCCGAACTCAGGATACTCGACGGCAAATTGTGGCACGAGAATCAAGCAATTGACCTCGTGTACAACCGCCTGACCGATTTCTCCCTGGAAGAATCGCGGCACGCTGTGCTGCGCCAGGCCTATCTCGAAGGCAGCGTCGTGCTCACACCCCATCCGCGCGCGCATGCGCTCTATGCCGACAAGCGCAACCTCGTCGCGCTGACCGACGGCGCGCGGCTGCGCGCGTGTCAGGTTCCGGAGCCCGTCGTCCACACACTGCTGACCGGCATTCCGCGCACGGTACGCGTCACGGCTGCCGGTGCCGAGGCATTATGGGCACAGCGGCGAACGCTCTTTTTCAAACCCGCCGCCGGTTACGGCGCCAAGGCCGCCTATCGCGGCGACAAGCTCACGCGGCGGGTATGGAACGAGATCACCGCCGGCAACTACGTCGCGCAGGAACAAATCGCGCCGAGCGAGCGGCGATTGCGACAGAACGGAACCGATGCGGCACTCAAGCTCGATATCCGTAATTACGTGTACGACGGCGAGGTGCAGCTGCTCGCCGCGCGGCTGTACCAGGGACAGACGACCAACTTCCGCACTCCGGGCGGCGGATTTGCGCCGGTGTTCTGCCCGTCGCCGGAAGGAAATCCGCCGGCAAACCCGATCGCCTGCGGCGCGGGCAAAGTCTGCAAATAAATCTTGATCGCTCATACAGGAAATTGAATGTACCAACGCAAAGCGAAGATCCTGTTTCTGTGCACCGGCAACTCCTGCCGATCGCAAATGGCCGAAGGCTGGGCCAATTATCTGGGCAGCGAATGGCTGGAGGCGACATCCGCCGGCATCGAGGCGCATGGCAAGAACCCGCGCGCAATCGCGGTCATGCGTGAAGCCGGCGTGGATATCTCGCGCCAGGAATCCACGCGCGTGACGCCGGAGATGCTGGCGCAGGCCGATCTGGTGGTGACCGTCTGCGGCCATGCCGACGAGCACTGCCCGGTGCTGCCTCCCGGGGTTCAGAAAAAACACTGGCCACTGGAAGATCCGGCCAAGGCCACCGGCACCGAGGACGAGATCATGGCCAAGTTCCGCGCCATGCGCGATGAG
This sequence comes from Sulfuricaulis sp., assembly GCA_035456865.1. Lineage (GTDB taxonomy): Bacteria > Pseudomonadota > Gammaproteobacteria > Acidiferrobacterales > Sulfurifustaceae > Sulfuricaulis. The sequence continues at coordinate 2,096 of DATICK010000060.1, read as the reverse complement.
GTCCGGGCCCGGGTCGAAGGTTTGATCGGCGGAATAAAAATGCCGGCACCCCGCGACCACAAGGAGCAGGTATGAGTACCCAGTGCGAAGTCGCCGCCAAGCGCGCCGCGAGAAATCCCATGGGGCTGTTCGAGCGCTATCTCACCCTGTGGGTGTTCCTGTGTATCGCCGCCGGCATCGGTCTCGGGCGGCTGTTCCCGCCGGCGTTTGAGGCCATCGGTGGCCTCGAGATCGCCCACATCAACCTTCCGGTTGCAGTGCTCATCTGGCTCATGATCTTCCCGATGTTGCTCAAGGTGGACTTCGCGGTGCTGCATCGCGTGACGGCGCACTGGAAGGGCATCGGGGTGACGCTGTTCGTGAACTGGGGCGTAAAACCGTTCTCCATGGCCCTGCTCGGCTGGGTGTTCATCGGCTGGCTGTTCCGGCCGTGGCTGCCGGCGGAGCAAATCAATTCCTACATCGCCGGGCTGATTCTGCTGGCCGCCGCGCCCTGCACCGCGATGGTGTTCGTGTGGAGCCATCTGACACGTGGCGAGCCGAACTTCACGCTGACCCAGGTGGCGCTCAACGACGTCATCATGGTTGTCGCCTTCGCACCGATCGTCGGGCTGCTGCTGGGTCTGTCTTCCATCACCGTGCCGTGGGACACGCTGCTGCTCTCGGTCGCGCTCTATATCGTCGCGCCGCTCGCGGCCGCCTGGCTCGTGCGCCGCGCGATCCTGCGCCACGAAACCGGTTTGGCGCGGCTCGCGCAGACCATCAAGGTGCTGCACCCGGTTTCGCTCACCGCCCTGCTCGCCACACTCGTATTGCTGTTCGGCTTCCAGGGTGGACAGATTGTGCGCCAGCCGCTCGTGATCCTGCTGCTGGCGGTGCCCATTCTGATTCAGGTGTTCTTCAACTCGGGGCTGGCGTATTTCCTCAACCGCGCGCTGCACTCGCCGCACTGCGTCGCCGGTCCGTCGGCGCTGATCGGCGCAAGCAACTTCTTCGAGCTCGCGGTGGCCACGGCGATCGCGCTGTTCGGCTTCGAGTCGGGTGCAGCGCTGGCGACCGTCGTGGGCGTGCTGATTGAGGTGCCGGTGATGCTTGCCGTCGCCAATTTCGTCAACCGCTCGCGTGGCTGGTACGAAGCCAAGCCGGGCATTCTGAGTTACGCTGAGTGCTGCCCGACCACGGGCATTCATCCGCCGGGATGAGACCTTGCGCAGGACAGATCCGGCTCAACCCATTTCAAGCCAGAAGGTCGTCCGGTAAGTGGCGGTCCGCCGGCGTGGAAATATCCTTCGCATGCTTCGCAGCCATCGCTGATATCTATGCTGCCAGCAAAACAAGAAAAAACAGCTTCCGCCCATCCAAAAAAACCAGCCAGGCCGATCTTTACATCACTTACTTAAAGACGGCGTTTTCCGGCCCAACAGACGCTACGACTCTGAAACTCAAGGCCGCGATGTCAGTATTGATATAGATAAAGAATCACCCGGAGGAGAAACCTGAAAATTTGACGATAATCTGCTTGTTTTTGACGGCGAGAGCAATCCAATAATCGCTTTGGCATGGCTCTTAAGCAGTATTTTCCGCGTATTGACGCACGTCAAAATAAAGAAATATTAGTAATTAATATAATGCTTACATAGTGAAACCAAGGCCAGAAAATCTGCCGGCGCCGAAAGAGCTTCTTCGAACGCTATCTCACGGTCTGGGTATTTCTGTGCATTGTTGTCAGCGTGCTGATCGAGGTGCCGGTGTTGCTCGTGGTGGCAAACTTCGTCAACCGCTCGAACGCCTGGTACGAAACCAGGCCCGGCATCCTGAGTTACGACGAATACTGCCCGACCACGGGCATTCATCCGCCGGGGTGTGACCGGTGTACAAATCCGACTTACATGTGAACTGCAATCAAAAGGAGTTTCACCATGACTGAACGTAGACCGCAAGACTTTTGGCCGCCTTTGGCCGCCGGTGCGGGACTGGGTCTGACATTGATGGGGATGTTTCTGATCTCCGGGCACGGCCTCGGCGCGAGCGGCTTCTTCACCAATGTGCTGGCGTGGCTGGGTAGCATGGCGGCGCCCGACTGGACCGAGATGAAT
>DATICK010000059.1:0-4328 GCA_035456865.1 Sulfuricaulis sp. | reverse complement strand
TGAAATACCATAGCGATAGAAAAATTGTCTATCGAGATTTGTTCGAGACCTGCTAAGAGTAGGAAAACCAACAACCAGCTTTGCTAGGTCTCTTGGAATCTCATCATTCTCAATTTGGATGTTTGAAAACCATTTCATTGCAATTCCACCTTTAGCAGGAAGTATTACGCCTGTATGTTTATAGAACAAAGCGCAAAATAGCTTTCTTCCAAAATTCTCAATGGCGGCATTAAGACGTGGCCCACTAACTGAAAGAAAAGGCAATTCAGCAGTGGTTATACCATCTGGTTTTTCAATCCCGTATTTTTTTAGCGTACTCCTAACTTGTCTTGCTGTAGGGCGCATTTCTTCTAGAACTTCTGGGTAGTTATGCGCCACCGCTCGTATTCTTTCCTGAACTTCCTCCTGTCCCTCCTTGGATTTTGCATCTGGGTACACCCGAGAAAGCATAGCTACAACTTGTTCATCATGTCGCGTAGCGCGATTACACTGGATACAGGCTGGAAACTCGTATCCCTCTGGCCAATGTTTGTTATCGAACAATACTCGTGAAGGAATGTGATCTATTTCTACCGCAGGGAAATTGCCGCCGCAGAAGCAGCAGGTTGGATGTTTTGAAAGAAATTGCTTCCTGTAGGTGGACTTGGAGCCCATGTAATACTGAGATGTTAAGTGGTAGCTGGTTAGTTTAGCGCGCTTAAATCAGACGCTGACATGTCTTCTGAGCAGAAATAATTTTCCTTGTATCATTGGGGTGAAATCCAATTACAAGATCTCCGACGCGTAATCGGCCAGGCGCGAGCGCTCGCCACGCTGCAAGGTGATATGCCCGCTGTGCTCCCACTGTTTGAAGCGATCCACGACGTAGGTCAGACCCGAGGTTGTTTCCGTCAGGTAGGGCGTGTCGATCTGGGCGATGTTGCCGAGGCAGACGATCTTGCTGCCGGGGCCGGCGCGGGTGACGAGGGTTTTGATCTGGTGCGGGCTCAGGTTTTGCGCCTCGTCGATGATGAGGAATTTCTTCAGGAACGTGCGCCCGCGCATGAAGTTCAACGACTTGATGCGAATGCGGCTGCGCAGCAGGTCGTGGGTGGCGGCGCGGCCCCAGGCGCCGTGCTCGTGGGTCGCGGTTTCCTGCAGCACGTCGAGGTTGTCCTCGAGCGCGCCCATCCACGGGCCCATCTTTTCTTCTTCGGTGCCGGGCAGGAAGCCGATGTCTTCGCCCACCGGCACGGTCATGCGCGTCATGATAATTTCCATGTAGCGCTTGGTCTCGAGCGTTTGCATCAGTGCCGCAGCCAGGGTAAGCAGCGTTTTGCCGGTGCCGGCCTGGCCAAGCAGGCTGACGAAATCCACTTCCGGATCCATCAGAAGGTTCAGCGCGAAATTCTGTTCGCGGTTGCGCGCATGGATGCCCCAGACCTTGTTGCGCTCCGAGGCGTAGTCCTTCACGACCTCGATAATTGCCGAATCGCTCTCAATCTTGCGCACCACGGCCTCGAAGGGGCGCTGCTCGTTGCTATACAGGAACAGGTTGGGCAGCCAGGCGCGCGCCTTGGGCCCACGCAAACGATAGAAAGTGCGGCCTTCCTCCTTCCACGATTCCATGTTCTTGCTGTGCGTTTCCCAGAAATCCGCGTCAAGTTTCTCCGCGCCGGAATACAGCAGGTTGGCGTCGTCCAGCACCTGGTCGTTGGTGTAATCCTCCGCGTGAATGCCGAGGGCGCGCGCCTTGAGGCGCAGGTTGATGTCCTTGGTAACGAGAATCGTCTGCCGATCGGGATGGCTTTTACTCAGATCGAGCGTGATGCCGAGCAGGGCGTTGTCCGAACTGCGGCTGGACAGCCCGAACGGCAACGGGCTGCGTGCCTCCTCCATGTGAAAGTACAGATGCCCGGTTTCGATATCCTTGGTGACAGACGGCAGCTTGATGCCATGGCTTATGTCGCCATTGGCTTTTTCCACCAGCTCGTCGAGCAGGCGGCTGACCTGGCGCACGTTGCGCGCGACTTCGGACATACCGACCTTGATGTTGTCGAGTTCTTCCAGCACCACGATGGGAATGACCACATCGTGTTCCTGAAATCGCAGGATCGAGGTCGGATCGTGGATGAGAACGTTGGTGTCGACGACAAAGATCTTTCGCTTGGCGGTCATTGAGACTTTGACGCGGGTTTCTGGAGTTTCCGGATTTCCTCGATGACTTCGTCCACGTGTCCCTTGACCTTCACGCCGCGAAATTCGTGGCGTAACACCCCGTCCTTGTCGAGGATGAAGGTGCTGCGGTCCACGCCGAGATATTTTTTTCCATACAGGCTCTTTTCACGGATTACGTCGAAAATTTGGCAAAGCACCTCGTCTTCGTCGAAAATGAGCTCGAATGGAAATTTGAACTTGGCCTTGAATTTTTCGTGCGAGGCGAGGCTGTCGCGCGAGACGCCGTACACCGCGGTCTTGAGTTTCTTGAATTCATCGGCGCGGTCGCGGAAATCCTGCCCCTCGAGGGTGCAGCCGGGGGTGTCGTCCTTGGGATAGAAATACAGTACCGTGTATTTTCCCTTGAGATCATGCAGGCGGAAGGTCTTGTCCGCGGTGGCCTGCAGTTTTGTGTCGGGAACGACTTTTCCAACAACGGCTTTTTTCATGGCGGTTTCTGAAGCTGGTGGCTGAATTGTAACGGGATGGCGCGCCGGATAACAGGGATGGCCGTCAGTCCGCCTCGCGCTCGACGGTGCAGCAGTGCGGCGCGGACTCGTCATCGCCGCGCAGTACCTCGCCGGTGACAGGATTGGGACGGAAGGTGGTGCAGCCCTTGAGGCCCAGATGATAGGCCTGTTGGTAGATTTCCTTGAAATCCTCGAAGCGGTAATCGCGCGGCACGTTGATGGTTTTGGAAATGGAATTATCCACGAATGGCTGCAACGCCGCCTGCATCCCGAGATGCGCCGCGGGGTTCAGCGCGCGCGTGTCCACGAAGGCGGACGACAGTTTCTCGGCGCCGCGCTGTGCGCGCCACCGGTGCAGGGCGTAGTCGGTCAGCGGGTGTTCGGTGTAACGGCCGTCGAGCTCCAACACGCGCCGGGTGAGGCTGAATTGGTACACCGGCTCGAGGCCGCTGGAAATATTGTTTGCCAAGAGACTGATCGTGCCGGTCGGCGCGATCGCGGTCAGGTGGCTGTTGCGCAGCCCATGACGCCCGATGTCATCCTGGATGTCGTGCGGCAAACTCTGGACGAATTTCCCCTGCAGATAATTCTCGCGTTCGAAGAACGGGAACGCCCCTTTTTCCCTGGCCAGGGCGATCGAGGTGCGGTAGGCCGCGTGGCAGATCGCCTGCATGATATTGGCGGCGAGCTGGCGCGCCGGTTCTTCGTCGTAGCGCAGGTTTAGCATGATGAGCGTGTCCGCCAGGCCCGTGAATCCCAGGCCAATGCGCCGCGTGCCGCGCGCCTGCGTGGCTTGTTTTTCCAGCGGGAACTGCGAGGCGTCGATGACGTTGTCCATCATGCGCGTGGCGACGGCGGCGGTATTCCGGATGCCGTCCAAATCCAGTCGTGCCTGGTCACCGAAGGGATTGTGCACGAACGCGGTTAGATTGATGGAACCGAGGTCGCAGGCGCCGTAGGGCGGCAACGGAATTTCGCCACAGGGATTGCTGGAGCTGATGTGCTCGCGGTACCAGAGATTGTTGTGCTGGTTGATGCGGTCGATGAACAGTACGCCCGGCTCTGCGTATTCATAAGTGGCGCGCATGAGCCGGTCCCACAGGGCGCGGGCGCGCAACCGCCGGTACACGCGACAGCGCACCGGCGCTAATTGGCCCGACCAGGGCCGAAACAGGGTTTCGACCCCCGCAGCTGTGCCATCCTCGGCGGGGAAGACAAGCTCCCAATCCTCGTCCCGGCGCACCGCATCCATGAAGGCATCCGTGACCAGCACGGAAAGATTGAAATGCCGCAGCACATGGCTGTCGCGCTTGGCGTCGATGAACGCCTCGATGTCGGGATGGTCGCAGCGCAACGTGGCCATCATCGCGCCGCGCCGCGCGCCGGTCGAAAGCAGCGTGGCGCACATGGCGTCCCAGATCTGCATGAACGACACTGGCCCCGAGGCGACGGTGCCGACACTTTTCGCCTGCGCGCCCTGAGGCCGCAGCGTTGAGAAGTCGTAACCCACGCCGCCGCCCTGCTGCATGGTGAGCGCGCCTTCCTTGAGTCCGTCGAAGATGCCGTCCATTGAATCGTCGATGGCGCCCATGACGAAGCAGTTGAACAGCGTCACGCGCCGGCCGGTGCCGGCGCCGGCCTGGATGCGTCCGCCGGGGAGGA
>DATICK010000058.1:0-2472 GCA_035456865.1 Sulfuricaulis sp. | reverse complement strand
TCCGGCGTACCGGACTCGATGGGCATACGTGGTTGTGCAGACATTGAATAACCTCCGTTCAATTCAGAATTTCGTTATTTCTCAACCGGCCTTGGCCTGCTTGAGGCGCGCCACTTCATCGTCCCATCCGTCCATGCGGACATACGGGTTGGTGCGCGGGTGATTGACCATGTTCGGGTCGACCTCCATGCCGAGGCCTTCCAGCAGGTTGTTGAGGCCGATGCGTTCGATCATCTCGCCGCAACGTTCGTGCTCCAGTCCGTTTTCGGCCCAGAATTCCATGAGATTCTTGCTCAAATGAACCAGTTTCTCGAAATCTTCGTCGGTTTCCAGTTTCATGAACGGCACGATCATCGTTCCCAGGAGATCGCCGATCTTGAGCGTGCGCTTGCCGCCCGCGAGGACGGTGACGCCGCGATCCTTGCCCGGCGACAGCGCCTTGGTCATAACATTGATGCAGTGCATGCATTTGACGCAGTTGCGGTTGTCGATCTCGAGCGTATCGTCTGATTTCAGCTTCAGGCACTTGGTCGGGCAGCGCGTGATCACGTTGTCCACCACATACTCGCGGCCCTTCTTCTTGACGAAGTTCTTGACCTCCGCCTGGTTGACCTGGATGTCGTCGCGCCAGGTGCCGAGCACCGCCATGTCGGAACGCTGGACGGAGTTCATGCAGTCGTTCGCGCAGCCCGAGAACTTGAACTTGAACTTGTAAGGCAGCGCGGGACGGTGGATGTCGTCGATGAAACTGTTCAGCACGTCGCGGTGGGCACGGCCCTCGTCGTAACAGGAGTGTTCGCAGCGCGCATGCCCGACGCAGGACATTCCCGTGCGCACCGACGGTCCCGCCCCGCCCATGTCGAACCCCAGATCGTTGAACTCATCGAAGGCGGGCTGGATTTTTTCCGTGGTGCAACCCTGCAGCATGATGTCGCCGGTCTGGCCGTGCAGCGCAATCAGCCCGGAACCGTGTTTCTCCCAGATGTCGCAGAACTTGCGCAAAATATCGCTGGTGTAATGCATGCCGGGCGCCGGCATGATGCGGATCGTGTGGAACTCCTTCGATTCGGGAAATTTTTCGGCAACCTCGGAGAATCGCGGAATCACGCCGCCGCCGTAACCGATAACGCTGGCGGTGCCGCCTTTCCAGTAGCCCTTGCGGGTTTTATACGAATGCTCCAGCTGGCCGAGCAGATCGACCGCCATGTCGTTGGTTTTGGCCAGACGTTTGATGCCTGTAATGAAGCTGGGCCAGGGGCCGCTTTCGAGCTGATCCAGCATGGGGGTTGCGTGCATTTTTTTGCTCATGTGCTTTCTCCACGAATCAGGAAGAATTTCGACTTGAATCCGGGCCGGCGTGCGGGCGAAGCTGCGGTTCAATCGTCCGCGAATGGCCTCGACCCGGAATGCCGTTTCCGAGGCGGTATATTAGGAAACGTGGCACGCATTAGTATGATCTACGTCAACCTAATGCCATGGCGGCAGCCCCATTGGGGATATCCCCCTATCCCATTGCGGGGGTCAATAATTTATGCGGGAGACTCGTAATACGTAAACGCAGGTTAACCTTTGAAAAAACAGCAGAAACGCTCTGTGACACCTCATGTATCACGGTTCACGACGCGCCCGCCCGGGGCCTCATGGCACGATAACAGACATAAATAAACAGAAACCCGCCGGCGATCGAGATCAGGCCGCCCACCCCCATGAGACCCATGCCGGTGACGCGGCCGACGCTGTCGAGCGCCTGCTCTGCGCCCGCGACCTTGCGCTGCACGCCGTATCCGCCCGAGATCACGAGGCCCAGCACATGCAGCAACTGGCCGCCGCCGTATAGCCAGGGCTGAAGACGGGCCGGTTTCACCTCCGGCGCGCGAAAACCGAGTTGCGGCAGGAGATGATAGGTCAGCCCCATGAACGCGAGCGTCACGCCGACGATATTGCCGTGATAGTGCGCCGGGATGGTGACGTTGGTGCCGCTGATCAGGAAACCGATCGCGCCACCCGCACCAAACAGGATCATTGAGGCAATCAACGCCGCACGCAGCGGCTGGCCGCTCCCCGTTGCTTTTCCCGCGTGCCACAGACCGTGCAGCAAGGCGAGACTCAGCGGCAAGGCCGCGAGGCTGCCGCCGTAACGCATGAGCCAGGTAAAGAGTTTGATGTGCTCCACGGACGTTACCGGGTAGGAGTAATAGATAATCGGCGTGAAGAAAATCGTTATCAGACCGAAACCGAAAAAAATCAGCGCCACGCGCGGACTGAGCGTCAATGACGCGCCCGAGGCCGAGGCCAGCCACAACCACGCGACCAGCATGAGCAGCGTGTAGATAAACTGCAGCACATGGCCACCGCCCCAGAACAGCAATTCGTAATAGGGCTTGCCATGCAGAAATTCCGGCAGCGTGAAATACGACCAGGCGAAGGCGATGAGCGCCAGCATGGCCGAGACCGCCGCGGTGTTCAGCCCGA
>DATICK010000057.1:0-5159 GCA_035456865.1 Sulfuricaulis sp. | reverse complement strand
CTGACAATCCATCCGGGGTACATTACAGTACTCAGGACGGTTATCCAGGAGAGTGCCGATGGAAGTTCTTGAAGCCATACACCGCCGCGCGTCCACGCGCGCCTATCTCGACAAACCGGTGGACCGCGCCACGATAGAATCAATTCTGGAAACCGCGCGCTGGGCGCCGTCCGGCACCAACGCCCAGCCGTGGCAGGTCGCGGTGGTGGTGGGCGAAACCAAACGGCGTCTGAGCGAAGCCCTGCTGGCAGAGCGCAAAGCCGGGAACCCTGAAAATCCTGATTATTCCTATTACCCGAAACAGTGGAACGAGCCGTACAAGTCACGGCGCGTGGCCTGCGGACTGGCGCTCTATCAGGCAATGAAAATCGGGCGCGACGACAAGGATGCGCGCCTGAAGGCCTGGAACAACAATTACCATTTTTTTGGCGCTCCAGTGGGCCTGTTCTTTTTTCTCGACCGCTCGCTCGAAAAAGGCTCGTGGGTGGACATGGGCATGTTCATCGAGAACATCATGCTCGCCGCGCTTTCCTTCGGCCTCGCCACCTGCCCGCAGGCGGCGCTCGCCGAGTATCCCGATATCGTGCGCCGGCTGCTCAACGTGCCCGATTCGCGCGCCCTGCTCTGCGGCATGGCGCTCGGCTACCCCGACACCGCCGCGCCAGTGAACAATTACCGCACCGCGCGCGAACCGGTGGCGGGCTTCACCGTCTGGCATGAGTAACAACCGCGCCTTGTTCTCATTCACTGGTCTCCCATGAAAGTGTTGGTTCTCGGCAGTGGCGTGATCGGTGTCACCAGCGCTTGGTACCTCAGCCAGGCTGGCCATGAAGTCACGGTCGTGGACCGGCAACCGGAACCGGGCATGGAAACGAGCCAGGCCAACGGCGGACAGATTTCGTGGGGCGCGAGCACTCCCTGGGCCGCACCCGGCATCCCACTCAAGGCGTTGAAATGGATGTTCCACCCGCATTCGCCATTGGTGATGCGCCCGCGTCTCGACCCGGCAATGTGGTCATGGCTTTTCAAGATGCTCGGGAACTGCACGTCTGCCCGCTATGCCATCAACCGCGAGCGCATGCTGCGGCTCTCGCGCTACAGCCACGACTGCCTGGTCGCGTTGCGGAACGAAACCCGAATTCATTACGACGAACGTGCCGGTGGCGTGCTCGAACTGTTCCGCACCGAACAGGAATTGAACGAGGCGGCGGGGCAGTCCACGATGCTGGAAAGTTGGGGCGTTCCCTACCAATTGCTCAACCCGGCCACGTGCGTGGCGCACGAACCGGCATTGCGCGCCGTGCAGAATAAAATCGCGGGCGGCATGCTCCTGCCCGGGGATGAATCGGGCGACTGCCTGCAGTTTACCCGCGAACTCGTGCGCCGCGCTGAAGCCAGCGGGGTGCGGTTTGCGCTGTCCACAAGAATCGATCGGCTGACTTCCAATGACAATCGGATCGCCGGCGTAATGACCGATAAGGGCGAGGTGACAGCAGACGCGTATGTGCTCGCCTGCGGGAGTTATTCGCCTCTTCTATTGCGTCCGCTCGGCATCAGGCTCCCGGTGTATCCGGTCAAGGGCTATTCGGCGACGATTGATATCGGTAATGATGCCGCGGCGCCCGCGGGCACGCTCACGGACGTAAGCTACAAGGTGGTCGTCACGCGCCTCGGCAACAAGCTGCGCGGCGCGGGCACGGCGGAGCTGACGGGCTACGATCTGTCACTGCGGCCGTCGCGCTGCGACACCATCAAGCATGTCTTGAACGATCTGTTTCCGGGTGCCGGCGATCTTTCCCGTGCGGAGTACTGGTGCGGCCTCCGGCCCATGACACCCGACAACCCGCCGGTGATCGGAGCGACTCCTTATAAGAATTTGTTCCTCAACACCGGCCACGGCACGCTCGGCTGGACCATGGCCTGCGGTTCTGGAAAGGTGATCACCGATCTGGTCTCGGGCCATCAACCGGAGGTCGATCTGAACGGCCTCACCCTCGCGCGGTTTTCCTGAAGCACCGCGTCAGCGGCAGATGCCAACATCGACAGCAACCCTCTAATTTCAAGGTGTATTGTTGACAGGCTTCGCTGACGGGGTATAGCGTGATATCAGGCCCAGTCGTTTCCGGGCCGGCACTAACCGTCATTTCCCGCATTGTGTTCGATTCCAACAGACAAGGAGGAGATCATGTCCAGGAAATATATCGATTGTCGTGAATTCCCCAGCGAAATGAACTGCACTGTCTCGATCTTCGCCGACAGCGACGACGAGTTGCTGGAGGCCGCCGTGCAACATGCCGTGTCGGTTCACGGACACGAAGACACACCGGAACTACGCGAAGAGATGAAAAAAGCTTTCCGGGAGGAAAAGCAGCGCGCAGCCTGAAGGTTAAGTAAGCGAATTACTCTGAGGCATGCACCAGCTCGGTGGCGCGTGAGAGCGCCGCCGGGCCGAAGCGTTTTTGTATCCAGTCGCTGACGGTGTCGAGCCGGACGTTTTTTTCATTCTCCGGTTCGCAGAACAAATCCGCCTGGCGCGACTCGGCGTTGTCGAATCCGCTGACGCTGAAACCCAGCAGCCGCACGCCGGGCGGCGGGAACGGAAGATTCATCGTCAGCATCGCGGCCGCGGCATTCCACAATTCCTGCGTGACGTCCGTGGACTTCGCGAACGTGTGCGAGCGCGTGATGGTGCGGAAATTCGAGAAACGGATCTTGAGATGCACAGTGCGTCCGCGCAGATGGTTGCGCCGCAAGCGCGCCGCCACCTGACGCGTCAGGTCGATCAGCCAGCCGCGCAGCACCTCGACGTCGGTAATGTCCTCGGCGAAAGTCGTCTCGTGCGACAGCGATTTCGCCCTGTGGTCCGGCACCACCGGGCGGTCGTCGATGCCATGCGCCAGTTCCCACAACTGCTCTCCCCAGCTGCCGAACAGATCGTCCAGCAGGGTTCGCGGCTGCGCGCGCAATTCACCGATTGTGTGAATGCCGAGCTGTTGCAGCCGGCGGTTGCCGACCGTGCCCACGCCCCACAATTTCGTGACCGGCAATGGATCGAGGAAAGACTGGACGTTGGCGGGATCGACCACGAGGAAACCGTCGGGCTTGCCCGCGTCGCTCGCGACCTTGGCCAGGAACTTGTTATGCGCCACGCCCACGGAAGCCGTGAGCGTCAGTTCATTGCGGATTTCGCGCTTGATGCGCCAGCCGATGCGCGCCGCTTCCCCGAACAGCTGCTGGCTGTGGGTCACGTCGAGGAACGCCTCGTCGAGCGACAGCGGTTCCACCAGCGGCGTGTAGCGGTGAAAAATGTCGCGGATATGCTGCGAGATCTGCGCGTAATAAGCGTGGCGTGGCGGGATAACGATCAGGTGCGGGCAGAGGCGCTTGGCCTGTGCGGTCGGCATGGCGCTGTGGATGCCGAAGTAGCGCGCCGCGTAATTGGCCGCGGCCACGACCCCGCGCTTGTGCTGATTGCCGCCGACGACCATCGGCTTGCCGCGGAGGCCCGGGCGATCCCGTTCTTCGACGGAGGCGTAAAACGCATCCATGTCGATGTGCAGGATCATCTAGCGTCGGTCATGCAGCGATGGAAACGGGTCATGCTGGAAGCGCATCGTATCACGATCACGCTGCGAAATGTACGGCTGACGGTGCTGCTTCGTCGGCGATTATCGGCGCTTGCCGCTGCCGGTCGGGCTGCCCGGATGCAGCGTCTTGTGCGGTCGCTGTCCGGCGCGCGACGACTTGGATTTCTTCGGCGTGAAGCGCGGCAGGCCGGTGTGTTGCGTGGCAAAGCGTTTGCCGCCGCGATGCCCCTCGTGCACCTGGCCGGTGCCGGCCGGCTGGTACGCCGGAATCAGCTGGTGTTTGCCCGAGCCGATAAGGTCCATACGGTGCATGCGCCGCAGCGCGGCGCGCAACATCGGCCAGTTGTTGGCGTCGTGATAGCGCAGGAACGCCTTGTGCAGCCGGCGCTGCTTGAGGCCCTTGGGGATGTACACCGGCTCGCTGTTCCGGGTCACCTTGCGCAGCGGGTTCTTGCCGGAATGGTACATCGCGGTCGCGGTCGCCATCGGGCTCGGCAGGAACGCCTGCACCTGGTCGGCGCGGAAACCGTTCTGCTTCAGCCACAGGGCCAGCTCCAGCATGTCCTCGTCGGTCGTGCCCGGATGCGCCGCGATGAAATAGGGAATCAGGTACTGCTCCTTCCCCGCCTCTTTCGAATACTTGTCGAACAGTTCCTTGAACTTGTAGTACGCGCCCATGCCGGGCTTCATCATCTTGGACAGCGGGCCCTCGCGTGAATGCTCGGGCGCGATCTTGAGATAGCCGCCGACGTGATGTTGCACCAGTTCTTTGACATACGCGGGCGACTGAATGGCGAGGTCGTAGCGCACGCCGCTGCCAATCAGCACTTTCTTGATGCCCGGCAACTCGCGCGCGCGCTTGTACAGATGAATCAGCGGCGCGTGATCGGTGTTGAGGTTCTGGCAGATATCGGGATACACGCACGAGGGCTTGCGGCAGGCCGATTCGATCTCGCGCGATTTGCAGGCGATGCGATACATGTTCGCGGTCGGCCCGCCGAGGTCGGAGATCACGCCGGTGAAGCCGGGCACGCTGTCGCGGATGGTTTCGATCTCGCGGATGACCGAATCCTCCGAGCGGTTCTGGATGATGCGCCCTTCGTGCTCGGTGATGGAGCAGAAGGTGCAGCCGCCGAAGCAGCCGCGCTGAATCGCAATGGAAAACCGGATCATTTCGTAGGCCGGTATCTTGTCCTCGCCGTACGCCGGATGCGGCAGGCGCTGGTACGGCAGCTCGTAGACGCCGTCCATTTCCTTCGTGGTCAGCGGCAACGGCGGCGGATTGAGCCACACGTCGCGATCGCCGTGACGCTGCACCAGCGCCCGCCCCAGCTCCCGCTCACGCGCGAGGAGATGGACCGAGTCTACGACCTACCCTACACGCGGAGGCCGCACCCGTCCTACAGGGAGCCGATCCCGGCCCACGAGATGGTGAAGGACTCGGTGACGATCCTCCGCGGCTGCTTCGGCGGCTGCACGTTCTGCTCCATCACGGCGCATCAGGGCCGGATCATCCAGTCGCGCAGCCAGGAATCGGTGCTGAAGGAGCTGCGCGGCATGGCGGCTGATCCG
>DATICK010000056.1:0-3983 GCA_035456865.1 Sulfuricaulis sp. | reverse complement strand
CAATTTTGCCGGGAGCAAAATTGGACGAACTTTAGTTCGCCCGTAGGGCCCGCGCCATGGATGGCGCGGGTCAAAAAGTCACCAAAAGAAATGACACCCCGGAGCCACCGACCTTTCCCGCTACGCCTCCGGCTCCGCGGGAAAGCCCGGGGCGCACATCCCTGTGCGCCCGTTCGCGCTGCCACGGGCAGCGCTCACTCCTGCGCTTCTCGCCGGAACCGGCGCTCGCCTAACTCGCCGGGCGCACACTACGCGCCACGGGCTCGATCAAGAGTCTCGCGACACCCCCGATTCCAGCTGCGAAGCTCGGTGGCGGCTACGGGGATTTAAAGTAATCCCGCCGCCAGTAGGTATAGAGCGCGAACCCCCACCAGCAGAGGACAATGATGATGCTTGTCAGCATGATCGCCTGCATGATATGCGCGCTGTCGACGCCCTGCGATCGCAAGGTTTCTTCGTATCCACTCATCTGCTGCGCAATGAAGCTCTCCATCGCATGCCGGCCCAGGATAAATTGCAACTTGTCGAGGGTGTAGAGCACCGCGGTCACGAAAACCAAGGTATAACCCCACTTCCGGGCGCGCCACAACCCGACTCCGAGCGCCATGAAGAGCGCGGCATACGCAAGATGATATATCCCAACACTGATACCACTTCTTATTTCTCCGAACAGCGGCTCTTCGGCGGTAAGCGACAAGAGTTCGAAAGCGGCGGAAACCATGAGCAGCACCGCCGTGGTGCGAAATGTAAAATGGCCTTTTTTTCTGCCCGGCTCCATCTTGTCTTCTCCATGTTGTTTCACGATAAATGTACGCATCAAAAAAACGGTCTCTGCAGCTGTTCCTCGGGCGGTTTGATGTGGCGGAAAGCTTGGTAAAGCGCGATATCGTAAACAATCTTCATGCCCGCGCCAATCAGCAGGGGCGTGGCCAGTGCGAGCCCCTGCATCAGAAACCCGGCGAAAAACGGTGCGGTGGCCCAACCGCCCATGCGCACCAGGTGCGTGACACCGGATGCGAATGTCCGCTCTTCGGACCTGACCATCGCCATCACGTAGGACTGACGCGTGGGCACGTCCATCTCCACCAGGCCTTCACGCAGCAGGAAGAGTAACGCCGCGACTGCGAAGCTGGGCGCGAACGGCACCGTCATGAGCAGGATGCTTGAAGGGATATGGGTGAACACCATGGTGTTCACGAGACCGATACGCGCAGCCAGCCACGCCGCGCCGAAGTGCGAAGCCGCGTTGGCTGTACGTGCAAAGAAAAACAAAATGGCGATCGTGGCCTCGTCGACCGCGAACCGCTGATAAAAGAAATACGCCAGCAGCGCCGTGCCGAGGAACCCTCCGGCCAGGCTGTCGAGCGCGAATAATGCCGATAATTTCCAGAGGACGCGATGGCTTTGTGGCGCAAGTTTTACCTTCGTAAATGGCTTATATGCTTCGACCGCGGGCGACAAACCGGCATACAGCAGTACGCTCAGAACCAGCAGGCCGGCATAGACCGCGACAGTCGCATGGAACGAAGCCAGCACATCTACATCGAAAGAATCGCGTAGCAGTACCGGCAATGCCGCCAGCACGCCGCCAAGAGCATGACCCATATCCTGCAATACGTTATACCAGGCAAAGGCTCGCGTGCGTTGCTCAGGCAGGATAGTGCCAGGCAGAATCGCTTGCTCCAACACGAGTGAAGCGCCGCGGTCACGACCCATGCCGTTGACCATGCCGATAAACGCGACCAGACAAACGGCGGGAAGGCTTGAAGTGACAATCAGTGCAAGCCCGCCTGCCGCGCTGGCGGCACCGATGACGAGCAAGGATCGCCGCCGACCCAGTCGGTCGCCGAGAAACGTGACGATCAGCGTAGAGAGTGCCGCGCCGGTGAGGCCGGAACCGATGACGAGACCGATATCGGCAGGCGTGAAGGCGAGCTTGTCGAGGTAAATACCAAGCAGCACGCCCATCAAGCCGGTGGCGAGCGCGCGCAGGAACGCGGCCGCATTAAGAATCAGGCGATCGCTCATCCGCGCCGGCTACGCGCCGCGGCACCAGGCATACAATGCGTCGTAAACCACCATGCCGTGCCTGAGCATCTCGTGGTCGTCCCGGAAGTTCTGTGACAGTCCGCGCGACACCGCGAGCAGTCCCGCTGCTTCCGGGGCAAGATCCGGCCGACCGGTGTCGGCGGCACGCACAATGACCGCGAGCTTTTGCAGTTCGGGGTCTGTCAATTGATATTTCTTGAGAAACGCATCAAAGCTGCAAAACTCCCCGACGTGGCCCAACTCCACGCCAGGGACGTCATAAGGAATCGCGCCGGTTTCGGCTGCCACTCGCATCACCCGGTCCCCTGGCACGTACAAGAATTCCGGTGTCTTGTCGATAAATCGCGCGATCAGCCAGGGGCAGGCGATACGGTCGATCTTGGGACGCTCACGGGTAACCCATTTCATGATGCGCCTGCGTTACTTTGGCTTGGTGGCACCGCTATCAACGGTCTGTCCCCCGCTGGCCTTCCATGCCTCGATCCCGCCTTCGATGAACCGCGCCTTGACGCCCTTCGCCTTCAGTTGGTCCACCACCGAATTGCTTACAGAACCGCCGCGCGCGCAGTAAACCACGATTTCCCGGTCGAGCGGCAATGCCGTGCTCCATTGCGTAAGCCTTTCCGGATCGAGCCAGGCCGCACCCGGAATCTTCTGGCCGTCGGTGTCGTAATCGACCCGGCGCCGCACATCGAGCAGCAGAATGGTTTTGCGGTTTTCCAAAAGCTGCTTGAGCTCGCTGGGCGCGATGGTCCGGTTCATGCTGGGCTTTCCTCGAAAAGGATGAGATGACATAGATGCAATTAAAGTAATTATCTTCTAATCCCGCAAGTCCGCTAGGCGGAAATAATTGGCTTAATCAAAGCATATCCAAGACCGACCAGGCCGCAGACTCCAATCACCGGAATGATTCCAATCTTGAAGCGCCACAACGCGATAAAGGCAAGCACGCCGATCAGCGCGGAGCACCACTCAAAACCGGTAACCAGCGTCTGCGCGCTGAACGGTTGGGAGAACCCCTGGGGCCACAACACGTGGTAGGCGAAGAACACGGCGAGATTCAGGACCACGCCGACGACGGCGGCGGTGATGCCGGTCAGGGGGGAGGTGAATTTGATGTCACCGCGAGTAGACTCGATCGCCGGGGCTCCCAACATGATGAACAGGAACGACGGCAGGAACGTGAAATACGTCGCCACGGTCGCTCCGGCCATGCCCGCCAGCGCCAGCGACTCAGGACCGAACAATTCCCTGGTCCAGCCGCCGACGAACCCCACGAAGGCCACCACCATAATAAGCGGTCCGGGCGTGGTCTCGCCCAGGGCCAGGCCATCGATCATCTGGACACCAGTTAACCACTGGTAGTGCTCCACACCGCCCTGGTAAACATAGGGCAGAACCGCATACGCACCGCCGAAAGTTACGAGTGCCGCTTTCGTGAAGAACCAGCCCATCTGCGTGAACCCGCCTTGCCAGCCAAACTGTACAAACAGTACCGCCATCACGCTAAACCAGATAAGCAGACCGACAGCACCATAGGTGATTACACGCGCCCATCTGAACCGTGCATGCTCGGGCGGCGGCGTGTGATCATCAATCAACGCCGGACCATAACCCTTTTGACCGTCACCGTGATGACCGCCAGCCTTGAACTTGTTCGGCGCAATGCGTCCGCCAAAATAACCAATCACGCCGGCGGTCAGCACGATATAGGGGAATGGCACGTTCAAAGCGAAGATCGCCACGAACGCCGCCGCCGCCATGGCCCAGAGCAAAGCATTTTTCAAGGCGCGTGATCCAATGCGATAGGCCGCGAAAACCACAATAGCGGTTACCGCCGGCTTGATGCCATAAAGTATTCCGGCCACCGACGGGACATTGCCGAAGGCGAGATAAATCCAGGTCAGCGCAATGAGAATAAACAGCGAAGGCAG
>DATICK010000055.1:0-4201 GCA_035456865.1 Sulfuricaulis sp. | reverse complement strand
ATCGTCCAGCCCACGTGCTCGCCCAGCAACGACAATTTGATGGAGTTGCTGGTCATGATCGACGCGGTGAAGCGCTCCTCGGCGCGGCGCATCACCGCGGTGATACCTTATTATGGTTATGCGCGTCAGGATCGGCGACCGCGCACAGCGCGGGTGGCGATCACCGCCAAACTGGTGGCGGACATGATCACGATTTCCGGCGCGCACCGGGTGTTGACAATGGATCTGCATGCCGACCAGATCCAGGGATTTTTCAACATCCCGACGGACAACGTTTATTCTTCGCTGGTGCTACTCGGCGACATATGGCGGCAGGAGTTCAAGGACCTGCTCGTGGTGTCGCCGGATGTGGGCGGCGTGGTGCGGGCCCGCGCGATGGCCAAGCATCTGGAAGCGGACCTCGCGATTATCGACAAGCGCCGCCCAAAGCCGAACGAGGCCAAGGTAATGCACATCATCGGCGAGGTCGAAGGCCGGACCTGCGTGCTGATGGACGATCTCGTGGACACCGCCGGGACGCTGTGCGAGGCGGCCGGGGCGCTGAAGAGCCACGGCGCACGCAGGGTGCTGGCGTATTGCACGCACCCGGTACTTTCCGGCAGTGCGGTGGAGCGGATCAGCAAATCCCAGCTTGATGAGCTGGTAGTGACGGATACCATCCCGCTCAAGCCGGAAGCCAGGGCCTGCCGTCGCATCCGCCAGCTGAGCGTGGCCGAGTTGCTCGCCGAATCGATGCGCCGCATCGCGGAAGAGGATTCGGTCAGCGAGCTGTTCATGGAGTAAAAGTTTCGGGCATGGGGCCTGTGCCCCGTGTCTTTTCTGTACCCTCCGATACTGGTCGCGGGAGAGGAGGGAGATGTTTAACAATATTGGAGACTGACAATGAGCGCTAAATTTGAATTGATTGCCGAACCGCGCGCAGCGAAAGGTACGGGTGCGAGCCGCCGCCTTCGCCGTAGCGGAAAAGTACCCGCCATTCTGTATGGAGCGGGCAAGGAGCCGATGATGGTTTCGCTGGACCACAATGCGATGTCGCGTCATCTGGCGAATGAAAAATTTCACACCTCGATTCTGACCGTGAAGGTTGGCGGCGACGCGGACCAGGCGATTCTGCGTGACTGGTACATGCACCCTTACAAGCCGGTGGTGATGCACGTCGACCTGCAGCGCATCAGCGCTACGGAGAAGATTCACATGAAGGTGCCGCTGCACTTCGAGGGCGGCGACGTGGCCCCCGGTGTGAAGATCGATGGCGGTATCGTCACGCATCTCATGACCGACGTGGACATCACCTGTCTTCCCAAGGACTTGCCCGAGTTCCTGACGGTGGACCTGTCAGCCCTGAATATCAATGAGTCGGTGCATCTCTCCAACATCAAGCTGCCCGCAGGCGTGAGCATCACGAGCCTCGCGCATGGCGGTGATGACCTGGCGGTGGGTGCCGTCACCACGATCCGCGTGGTGGAAGAAGTGGCTCCCGTGGTGGCCGCGCCGGCGGAAGGCGAAGCGGCTGCGGCGGCGCCGGCCGAAGGCGAGGCGAAACCGGGCGAGGCCAAGGCGGGCGAAACCAAGAAAGGCGAGGCCCCCAAGGCGGAAGCCAAGAAGGGAGAGGCGCCCAAGAAGGAAGGCAAGTAATCCCCTTCGCGGAGCGACGACGTGGCGCAGGGGATTTCCCTCATCGTTGGCCTGGGGAATCCGGGCGCGGAGTATGCGGAAACCCGGCACAATGCCGGGTTCCGTTTTCTAGACGTTCTGCTGGATACCACCGGCGAGAGACTGCACAACGAGTCGCGCTTTTCGGCGAATGCCGGCAAGCTGACCGTGAGCGGCAAGGATGTCTGGCTACTTGAGCCGCAGACCTTCATGAACCACAGCGGTGACGCGGTTTCAAAGTTCGCCCACTATTACAAAATCCCGGCCGCGGAAATTCTCGTGGTGCACGACGAGCTGGACCTGCCGCCGGGAACTGTGCGGCTGAAAATCGGCGGCGGCGACGGTGGTCACAACGGACTGGTCGATGTCACCCAGAAACTCGGCACTTCCGACTACGCGCGTCTGCGTATCGGCATTGGCCATCCCGGCAACGCCGCGCAGGTCGTGTCGTACGTGCTGAAGAAGGCGTCGCCTGCGGAGCAGATGATGATCGATGCGGCCATCGTCAGCGCCAAGGCCCATTTCGCGGACATCGTCCATGGCCAGTTCCAGAAGGTCATGAACAGTCTGCACATGCACAAATCCTGAAGGTTCCCTCTCCCTCCGGGAGTGGGGGAGTTGGAAAAAAGAGGTCATATGTATGGGGTTTAAATGCGGCATCGTCGGCCTGCCGAACGTGGGCAAATCAACGCTCTTCAACGCGCTCACCAAGGCGGGCATCGCCGCGGAAAACTATCCCTTCTGCACGATCGACCCTAACATCGGTATCGTCGAGGTGCCGGACCCGCGCCTGCAGCAACTCGCGGAGATCGCCAAACCCGAAAAAATCCTCCCGACCACGATCGAATTCGTGGATATCGCCGGCCTCGTGGCCGGCGCGTCCAAAGGCGAAGGACTGGGGAATAAATTTCTCGCTCACATCCGCGAGGTGGATGACATCGCCCACGTGGTGCGCTGTTTCGAGGACGAGAACATCGTGCATGTCTCCGGACGCATCAATCCGCTGGCGGATATCGAGACCATCAATACCGAATTGGCGCTGGCTGATCTGGATACGGTGGAGAAAGGCATGCAGCGCGCGGACAAAGGCACCAAGAGCGGTGACAAGGACGATATAAAACTGCGCGAACTGCTGACGCGCGTACGCGCGCATCTCAACGGCGGTAAGCCGGTGCGCAGCATGGGCTTGAGCGAAGACGAGCACAGACTGCTAAAGCCGCTGTGCCTGCTCACCGACAAGTCACTCATGTACATCGCCAACGTGAACGAGAAGGGTTTTACCGACAATCCCTATCTCGATCAGGTGGAGCAACTCGCGCGTGCGGAAAATTCCGTGGTGGTGCCGATCTGCGCCGCCATTGAGGCGGAGCTGGCCGATATGAACGCCGAAGAGAAGCAGGTATTTCTTGCCGACATGGGCCTGGAAGAACCGGGGCTGAACCGCGTCATCCGTGCCGGCTACAAGCTGCTCGGCCTGCAGACGTTTTTTACCGTTGGTCCCAAGGAAGTGCGCGCCTGGACGGTACGCCAAGGCGCTCACGCCCCCCAGGCCGCGGGCGTGATCCATACGGATTTCGAGAAGGGTTTTATCCGCGCCGAGACCATCGCCTTCGACGATTTCGTGCGCTGCCACGGGGAACACGGCGCGCGCGAGGCCGGGAAACTGCGGCTCGAAGGCAAGGACTATGTGGTGCAGGACGGGGACGTCATGCACTTCCGGTTTAACGTGTAGCGTCCGGCACGGATTTGATCAGGTCGGGCTCGTTTCCCTTGTCAGGCCCGGCGGATATCGGTATCTTTTGCGCCCCCAATCAAAGCCAACCGCGCGCGAAGCGCGCCACGGCTCGCTTCCCTCTCCCCCTGTGGGAGAGTGAACGAGGGTGAGGGGGCGGTGAAAGTTCAGTGCGGCAACATATTTGGCAAGGTTCCCCCTCTCCCCTTGCCCTCTCCCGCAAGGGGAGAGGGGGAGTTGGCGAGAATCTCCAATTCGATTTGGCTAGGTAGCTCAGACGGTTAGAGCGCGGCACTCATAATGCTGAGGTCGGCGGTTCGATTCCGCCCCTAGCCACCATCTTTTCAAACACTTATCTCGTCCGTGATTTCTTCTTTGCAATGCGCCTGCCTTAGAATGTGATCCAGTCCCTCCTGATGAACCTGGATCGGGTCAATGTCAAAGCCACTTAAAATCATCCTCTTAGCCGTCGGCGGACTCGTAGTGTTCCTTGTCCTCGTCGCAGTGGCCTTGCATCTTTCTGTGGATGCCAATGCCTTCAAGCCCCGGTTGGAAGCGGCCGCCTCGGGAGTTTTGGGGATGGAAGTCAGAGTTGGCGGCCGAGTTGGGATCGGCTTCTTCCCAGGCTTGCATGTCACACTGCAGGACGTGAACATCCGCAACCGGGGAGCAGACCTCGCCTCCGCGAAGCAGGCCAGCCTTGGCATCGATCTCCTCCCTCTGCTCTACCAGGAAGTCCAGATCGGAAAGATTGCGCTGAAACAGCCCAGGATCTCCATCGAGCGGGACCACGACGGCAAGTACAACTTCGAGAAA
>DATICK010000054.1:0-2553 GCA_035456865.1 Sulfuricaulis sp. | reverse complement strand
TTTGTCTGCCTCATCGCGGATGAGGAATTATCCTCTTGATCGCACTCTGTCTGCGGCGCTACCGTATACCGCCATAGATGGACACGGACGGAGAGACGTTGCAGCGCGCCCTGTCCGCGCGAAACCGAATTGGAATCCGGGTGAGGAATCGTCATGGATTACCATCCTTTCAAAGCCGCGGTAAACCGTTACTTGTCGAGAAGCGTCGGCGAGACGAAGCGCCCGGTGTTCTTCGATATAGGCGCAACCTGCCCCGCGCTTAACGACATCACCCGAAACTACGCCACTATCCGCGGTGAGTTTGAGCGCGTGTGGAATCTCAATCCCTCGATGCCGACTTACCATGAAGTGGATCCGGGCGAACGCGCGATTTCCGCGACGGTCGATCCTGACAAGAAGTGGAACGTCTTCATGCTGTACGTGTTCGGCTACAAGCCGGAGCGGAATCGTTCGCTATGCCCCGAGACCTGTCGGATTCTCGACCGGGTCCCGAACATGATACAAGCCTTCTTCTCCATCCTCGAACCGGGCAAGTCGGTTCCCCTGCATGAAGGCCCTTATTTGGGATACCTGCGCTACCACTTGGGACTATCCGTGCCGAAAGAAAATCCGCCGAAACTGATCGTGAACTCGAAAGAGTACGTCTGGAAACCGGGAGAAGCCGTGATGTTCGACGATTCCTGGCCGCATCAGGTTATCAACCACAGCCATGAAATCCGGGCAGTTCTGATCGTCGATGTGCTCAGGCAGTTTCCGTTGCTGCCCGCCGTCGTCAACAAATTGGTCACTCAATGCGTCTTCCGCCCCCTCTACGGGAAAGCGGTTGCGCGCCGGGCCGATGCGGTTTTGCGCAGCGACGAAACCAAACCGATCGGTGGGGCGCACAAACCGTCGGCGCGCGATTTGAAGCCGCCAAATACCTTTATTAATTAGGACAATAAGGAACAGACTCCGGTTAATTATCGACTGGACCATAAGAACGTGGTCTGTCCCCCATAGCTTGTATAGCTGCACGCTTTGATTCCCGAAAAACCAACCACAGGAGAAACGACAATGAAACGAGGATTCATGTATGGCGTACTTATGGTCAGCGTTACTCTTGGCGGGACAATGACCAGCGCCCTGGCCGCGTCGCTCGATGTGAAACCCGGCTTGTGGGAGATGACCATCCACACGGAAACGCATGGCCAGTTGCCTGTTCCGCCAGAGGTTTTGCAGAAGCTGAGTCCGGAACGGCGCGCTGCCATGGAGGAGAAAATGAAGGCCTATAACAGCCAGCCGCACGCACATGTGTATAAAGATTGCATCACGCAGCAGAAGCTGGACAAGGACGAAAACGCCTTCCTCTCGGGCGAACCTGATATGAAGTGCGAGAGTAAGTTCTCCAAGCATACCCGCACCTCCATCGCGGGCACCCGCCATTGCACAAAAGGCAGCATGCAGCAAACCGAAGATCTTTTATTCGAGGCTCAGGACCGCGAACATGTCACCGGCAAGGTGAACGTAAGCGTTCGCAATGGAACCAACACCATGACCTCCAAGGGAAACCTGTCGGGCCACTGGATCAGCGCGTCGTGCGGCCAGACACCCTGAACACTTTTCGGGGGGTGCGATGAAATACCTGCGCTGGGTGGTGCCGTTGGCAATCACGGCTTGTGTGCTGTGCAGCACGGCGTTGGCCAGCGGCGGTCCGCTGGGAATCGACCATCGCGTTACCCAGGACGACAACGGAATCTGGCAACGTAAATATCAACAGGGCCTGATGACGCTGATGATCGGGGGTGAAATCGTCGGCGCCGTGTGGGAGGGCGGCGAAACCCGCCTCGGCAAAACCTTCTGGCAGTCGATCGATGCGTCGGTTCTGGGAGGCTTGTCGGCGGAGGTGCTGAAGGTCGCCACCTCCCGGAAACGCCCGTCAGAGACCGATAACCCCAACGAGTTTTTCAGCGGCGACCACCACCGCAGCTTCCCCAGCGGCGAAGTCACCACTGCCAGTTCTATCGTGACGCCGTTCGTGGCGGAATATCGCGAGGACCATCCGTCGGTATACGCGCTCGAAATCCTGCCGGCCTATGACATGGTGGCGCGGGTCAAGGTCTGGGGACATTGGCAGACCGACGTGCTTGCCGGTTTTGCCCTGGGCACGGGCTGGGGCGTGTACGCGCACGGGCGTTCGCAACCATTGATATTGTCCGCCTTGCCCGAGGGATTTACGGTGGGCCTGCACAAGAAGTTCTAGCGTTAGATTACGACTCCTCGCAGAAACGTGGTGGGGGGGTGTCGGCTTTTTGTCTTATGATCTCGGACCAGCCACCATAAATTCGACGCCTGAGAATAAATATCCGCAGCCATGATCGCATCGGCCGACCTGCAGCAACTCCTCGCCCGCGTCGCGCTGGGCGACCGGGCGGCGTTTCGGCAGCTGTACGATGCGACGGCACCGTCTCTGTTTGGCGTGGCGCTTCGTATAGTCAGACAACGGGATCGCGCGGAAGAGGTGCTGCAGGATGCGTTCGTCAATGCATGGAACCGGGCCGCCGGGTATCAGGCCGC
>DATICK010000053.1:0-8821 GCA_035456865.1 Sulfuricaulis sp. | reverse complement strand
TGCAGCAGCGATGGTCTGGAGGACTTGCGCGATTTCGTCAAGAACGCCTATGCCGACAGGAAACCGAAAGTTGAGCCGCTCCCGGAAATCAAAATGCAGGAAACCTTTATTTATAATTCCGCCAACCTGGCGGATCCCTTTGCCACTTTCAATCTCAATCCGCAGAGCCAGAAGAACGCCAGCGGACCGCGCCCGGATCCGAACCGGCGCAAAGAGCCGCTGGAGGACTATCCTCTGGATTCGCTGAAGATGGTCGGCACGCTTACGCGCGGCAAGCAGACATGGGCTGTTATTCAGGCGCCGGATGGAACCGTCCATCGCGCACAACAAGGCGATCACTTGGGGCAGAACTCCGGCATGATCAGCAAGATCACCGAGGAAAAAATTGATCTGATCGAATTGATTCAGGGCAACATGGGCGATTGGGTGGAGCGTGAAGCCAACATGACGCTGGTGGAATGAACAGGAACAAACAAGGTGGGATGATATGAAACAGCACACACAATTTTGTCAGGAACAAAATTGGACGCGCGAAGCGCGCCCGCAGGGTGCGCGCCAAGGAGGGCGCGCATCACAAATTCTGCGCAACGTCGCCGTCGCGGCAGGAAAATGCCTGTCGCTTGTGCTTACCATGGTCGGCATGACTGCTGTGGCAGTAGGTGCGGAAATACAGTCCATCGCCTGGGAACCGGGCAGCGAGACACCAGTCCTGCAAATTAAGGCTGCTGGAGTCTCTACCTACACGACTCAGGTGCTGGAAGACGGACAGCGGCTGCGGATCAGTTTTCCGGACAGCAGCATGGGGACATCACTCGCAGAATTGCAGGGCCTGGACAAGGTAAAAGGTGTTTATCCTTATCTCGCCGAAAACGGCACGTCCGTGGTGGTGGATCTGCTGATGACTGAACCCGGCCAGCTCGACGTGCAGAAAGCCGAATATGGGTATCGCGTGGTGGCCTCAGCCGCCGCGCCCGCCGCATCGACCCCGTCAGCAGTTCTGCCGACACCGACCACGGTTGAAACTCCCGCTGTAAACACCGCAGCGGCTGAACCGGCTGCCGCAGCACCGGCCGCGGAAGAGAAAAATGTCATCGAGGATATTCTCTACGCCAAACTGCCTGGCGACCGGATTCAGGTCACCTTGAAGATGACAAGACCGCCGGTGGAGCCGAATGCCTTTACCATCACCAATCCGGCGCGGATATCGCTGGATTTCCCCAAGACACGGATCGGGCTCGCCAAAAAGAGTATCGCGATCAAGGAAGCAGCTGTCACCAGCGTGAACGCCATTGAGGCGGAGGACCGTTCGCGCATCGTGCTGAGTCTGATCAAGCCGGTGGCGTACTCGACGAATATCGATGGAAACAATTTTGTAGTAACTGTAGAGGCGCCGGTGGCTGCCATTGCCGGGGCGGTGGAACCCAAGACCACGCATTTCGCGAGCAGCCACAAGTCCGGGAAATACAATCTCAAGGCGATTGATTTCCGCCGCGGGCCTCAAGGAGACGGAAAAATCATCATCAATCTATCCGATCCCGCTGTTGGCATTGATATTCGCGAACAGGCGGGCGAGATCCTGGTAGATTTTCTGAATACATCGGTGCCTTCCGAACTGCAACGCCGTCTTGATGTGGTTGACTTCGCCACGCCGGTGCAGACGGTCGATACCTATACCCAGGGAAAGAACACGCGCATGGTCATCACGCCCAAGGGAAAATACGAGCAACTGGCGTACCAGACCGGCAGTGTCTTCACGATCAGCGTCAAGCCGGTGATTGAAAAGCCGGATGAAAAGAAAGTCGACGAGTTCGGTTATTCCGGCGAGAAACTTTCACTCAATTTTCAGAACATCGATGTGCGTGCCGCGCTGCAGGTACTCGCTGATTTTACCGGCCTCAATTTCGTTGTGAGTGACACGGTCAAGGGCTCTCTCACCCTGCGTTTGAAAGACGTGCCGTGGGATCAGGCGCTCGACCTTATCCTTGACAGCAAGAACCTGGCGATGCGCCGCAAAGGCAACGTGCTGACCGTGGCGCCCGCGCCCGAGGTGGCAGCCAAGGAAAAGGCCAATCTGGAGGCAACCAAGGCAGTGATCGAGCTGGAACCGCTGGTCTCGGAACTTATCCAGATTAATTATGCCAAGGCCGACGATATCGCGAGCCTCATCAAATCCATCAAACCGGTAGGAAGTCCCCTTTCAATGGAACATCCGGTTTTCGGAGCATCGGCTACCGGTGCCACCACGCAGATTGCGACCTCGGCCAACACGCTGTTGTCTCCTCGCGGTCAGGTTACCGTGGACGCGCGGACCAACTCGCTGCTGATCCAGGATACGGCTGGAAAGATCCGCGAAGTGCGCAAGCTGATCTCCCAGCTGGATCAGCCAGTGCGCCAGGTCATGATCGAATCCCGCCTGGTTGAGGCAACCGACAATTTCAGCAAAACCCTTGGTTCTCGTTTCGGCGTCAAATACAGCGATACGTCGCCAAGCGGTCGCTCAGGGGCGGGATCTGGAAACATCGCGGACAGCTCTTCGATCGTTTCTTCCGGCACCATGACCTCGAACGCCAACGGACTCAATGTCAACCTGCCTTCTGGCGGCATCGGCAGTTCCGTCGCGGGATCCATCGGTCTTACCTTCGCCAAACTGGGCTCAAACGGAGCCCTGTTGAACCTCGAACTCTCGGCGCTGGAACAGGAAGGCCAAGGCAAGATCATCTCCAGTCCGCGCGTGATCACGGCCAATCAGAAGCTGGCTCGAATTGAACAGGGGCAGGAGCGGGTGTTCACAACCAACGTCCTGGGCGTGGGTTCGGTGGTGACGAAGAAAGCCACCCTCAAACTGGAAGTGACACCCCAGATCACGCCCGACGATCGCGTCAATCTGGATGTCGATATTACGAAGGACAACTTTGTCGACGCCGTCGTTGGCACACTGAACGTCAAGGAAATCAAGACCCAGGTGCTGCTCGATAACGGCGAGACCGTGGTCATTGGCGGCATCTACGAGCAGGACAAGAACACTACCACTACCAAGGTTCCGTTCTTCGGCGATATTCCGCTTCTCGGCTGGTTGTTCAAGAGCAAAGAGGCCAAGGATAACAAGACCGAATTGCTTATTTTTCTGACGCCGCGGATTCTCTCCGATAATCTCAGCCTGCGCTGAGAACCGGTAAGACCGGGCCGACCGCCTTCGGGCGGCCGGCCCGCTTGATTTATGGCCGCGATGCTGGCATACCTGCGGCCATGAGCCGGGTAGACAATATCTTTCTGATTGGCCCCATGGGCGCGGGCAAATCCACCATCGGACGCCATCTCGCCGAGTTGCTGGACAAGGAATTTCAGGACTCCGATCACGAGATCGAGCAACGCACCGGGGCCAGCATTCCACTGATTTTCGAAATCGAGGGCGAAGCCGGTTTTCGCGGCCGCGAATCGTCGGTCCTCGACGATTTGACACGCAAATCCAATGTGGTGCTCGCCACGGGCGGCGGCGCCATCCTGTCGGACGACAATCGCCGTGCGCTGCGCAGCCGCGGCATCGTGGTTTACATGCACGCGCCACTTGAGACCCTGTTGCAGCGCACGCGCCGCGACCGTCACCGCCCTTTGCTGCAAACCACGGACCGTGGCAAGACACTCGAGGAAATCCTCAAGTCGCGCGAACCAATATATCGGCAGACTGCGGATATAGTGGTCGAGACATCGCACCGTTCGCCGGCGAGCGTAGCGCGCGAGATCGCCCGTAAACTGGAAGCCTTGCAAACCGATGAAAACGCTGCCTCTTGATCTGGGGGACAGAAGCTACCCTATCTATATAGGTGCCGGCCTGCTCGGTCAGCCCGAACTGTTCTCGCGACATATCCCGGGAACCCGAGTGGCCATTGTCACCAACGAGACAGTGGCGCCGCTGTACCTTGCAAGAGTGCGAGCGCACATCGCCTCTCTCCAGCCGGTCGAGGTGGTGCTACCTGATGGCGAGCAGTACAAATCACTCGAGGTGTTGAACCGTATTTTCGATGCACTGCTTGCGGCGCGTTGTGATCGGCGCACCACCATAATTGCGCTGGGTGGGGGTGTTATTGGCGACATGGCCGGATTTGCCGCGGCCAGCTATCAGCGTGGTGTGCCTTTCATACAAGTGCCCACGACGTTGTTGTCACAGGTGGACTCCTCAGTCGGCGGCAAGACCGGTGTCAATCATCCACTCGGCAAGAACATGATCGGCGCGTTCTACCAGCCGCGGGCCGTGATCATCGACACCGACACGCTCAATACCCTGCCGGACCGCGAACTTTCATCGGGACTGGCGGAAGTCATCAAGTACGGGTTGATCCGCGACCCCGAGTTTTTTGCCTGGCTCGAGGCTAATCTGGACAAGTTGTTGGCGCGCGAACCCGAGGCGCTGTCCTACGCAATTCACCGTTCGTGCTGGAACAAGGCAGAGGTGGTGGCCGCGGATGAACGCGAGTCCGGCGTGCGTGCCACGCTTAACCTGGGCCACAGCTTCGGTCATGCGATCGAAACCGGTATGGGATACGGGAATTGGCTGCACGGGGAGGCCATTGCCGTGGGCATGGTGATGGCGTCCGATCTGTCGCGCAGACTCAAATGGTTGTCCGCCGCAGATGTCGCCCGCGTTGAAAAACTGATCTGCCGGGCGCGACTCCCGGTGCGCGCCCCCGGCACGCTTTCCGCGGCACGTTTTCTGGAACTGATGGCGGTGGACAAGAAGGTGTTGGACGGACGCCTGCGGTTGGTGCTGCTCAAGCGCCTGGGCGAGGCGGTGGTCACCGACGATTATTCGCGCGCCGAGCTTGAAGGAACATTGGCCAGCATGCGGGAAGCGGCGTAATGCTGGCAGCTTTCGCCGCGCAGGATGCCACCTCGCGCGGGCGACAGTATCCTGAGCCCGCGCCTGCAAACCGCTCCGAATACCAGCGCGACCGCGACCGCATCATTCACAGCGCCGCGTTCCGCCGTCTCGAATACAAGACCCAGGTTTTCATCAACCACGAGGGCGATCTGTTCCGCACGCGTCTAACGCATTCGATCGAAGTGGCGCAGATCGCGCGCTCGATCGCCCGCGCACTTTCGCTTAACGAGGACCTGACCGAGGCCATCGCCCTGGCGCATGATCTGGGACATACGCCTTTCGGCCATTCGGGCCAGGACGCACTGAATGAATGCCTGCGAGATTATGGCGGTTTCGAGCATAATCTGCAGTCGTTGCGGGTGGTGGACATTCTTGAAGAACGTTATGCCGAATTCCCCGGGCTCAATCTCACCTTTGAAACACGCGAAGGCATACTCAAGCATTGCTCGCCAAAAAACGCGCGCGAACTGGGTGAATTGGGAAAACGATTTCTGGAAAAGACCCAGCCCAGCCTCGAGGCACAGCTGGTCAACATCGCCGACGAGATTGCCTATAACAATCACGACGTGGACGACGGACTGCGATCGGGACTGCTGAAGCTCGAGCAGCTCCAGGGAGTCACACTGTTTGCCGAGCAGCATGCCGAGGTGCGGCAACGTTATCCGGATATCGCTCCGCGTCGAGCCATTTACGAAACCGTACGGCGCATGATCAATCACGTGGTGACCGATCTTATCGAGAACAGCCGCCGACTGATTGAAATCTCGGGCATCAAGCATATCGATGATATCCGTCATCACCCTGAGCCACTCATCGTTTCCACTCTCGCGGTGGCGGAAAAATCCCGCGAGTTGAAGCGCTTTCTGCGACAACACCTGTACGCGCACGAACGCGTGACCCGCATGATGGGCGAGGCGGTGAAGGTCGTACACGACTTGTTCGCGGCGTTCATGCGGGACCCCAGGCTGCTTCCGACCCAATACCAGGACAAGCTCCAAACGCAGGATGATCCCGCCGGCCGGGCCCGGATAGTCGCCGACTATATCGCCGGCATGACTGACCGCTACGCCTTGCGCGAGCACACACGACTCTCCAAACCCGGCGTTTGACGGCGGGAAAGGCGTTTTCGGTCAATCCCTTCATCTTTCCGAAGCTCAAAAAGCACCTTTTGTGACTGGTTCCATTGAACCGGCCCCGGCAGGCCGGTATACTTTTCGCCCCTTTTGCTCCTGATTTTCCGTGATTTTCACGGGCAAAAGAACGATTTCCCCTGATCGGGGCGAGACCCTCGCTGGCGAGCGAAAACACGAACACGGATCGGTGCGGGAAATCGCGCCGGGACGGCGTCGCCAGCGGTGAAAGAAAGCGGTGAACGAATTGGAACAGTCTAACAAGACGCAGCTGGGTCTCTATGACCCGACATACGAACACGACGCCTGCGGTGTCGGTTTTGTCGTGGACATCAAGGGCCGCCGCTCACACCAGATCGTTACGCACGCGCTGACGATTCTCCGGAACCTCATGCATCGCGGTGCCTGCGGCTGCGAGGAGAATACCGGCGACGGCGCTGGCATCCTGATTCAGGTACCGCACGCGTTTCTGCAGCGAGAGTGCGGCAAGCTCGGCATTTCCCTTCCCGCGGCCGGCCGCTACGGCACTGGCATGGTTTTCCTGCCGCGCGCGGCGGCGGAAGCCCGACACTGCGAATCCCTTTTTGCCGATATCGTGCGCGCGGAAGGGCAGACGCTGCTCGGCTGGCGCGATGTTCCCGTCGACGATTCGACGCTCGGCCCGACGGCGGTTTCGGCTGAGCCGGCCTTCCGCCAGGTTTTCATCGGCCGCGCCCCCGGCATCACCGACGATCAGACCTTCGAGCGCAAGCTCTATGTCATTCGCAAGCGCATCGAGCACGCGGTCTGGAATTCGGACCTCGCGCAGCGCTCGCAGTTTTACATCCCGAGCCTCTCGGCGCGCACGCTGATCTACAAGGGCATGCTCACGCCGACCCAGGTTGAGGCGCTGTTTCCCGATCTGTCCGATCCTGCGGTGGAGTCGGCGCTGGCGCTGGTGCATTCGCGTTTCTCGACCAACACCTTTCCGTCCTGGCCGCTGGCGCATCCTTATCGCTACATCGCGCACAACGGCGAGATCAATACCTTGCGCGGCAATATCAACTGGATGCGCGCGCGCGAAGCGCTTTGCGCGTCTCCCCTCTTTGGCGATGACCTGAAGAAGATCCTCCCGATCGTGATCGAGGGCGGATCGGATTCGGCCACCTTCGACAATGTCCTCGAATTCCTGCACATGGCGGGACGCGAATTGCCGCATGCCGTGCTGATGATGATTCCCGAGGCGTGGAGCGGACACGAGATGATGGATGAGGACCGCAAGGCTTTCTATGAGTATCACGGTTGCCTGATGGAGCCGTGGGACGGTCCGGCCTCGATCGCATTCACCGACGGAGCCGTCATCGGCGCCGTGCTCGATCGCAACGGCCTGCGTCCGTCGCGCTACTACGTGACGAAAGACGGTCTGGTGGTCATGGCTTCCGAGGTCGGCGTGCTCGACATCCCGCCGGAGAACGTGCTCATCAAGGAACGCCTGCACCCGGGCCGTATCTTTCTGGTGGATACGCGCGAGGGCCGCATCATTGACGATGCCGAACTCAAGCAGCGCTACACCTCGGCGCATCCGTACAAGGATTGGCTGAAGACAAACCTCGTCCCTCTCGATCAACTGCCCAAGCCGCCGCAAGTGCCGGAGCCGGATCACGCCAGCGTGCTGCAGCGCCAGCAGGTCTTCGGTTATACCCACGAAGACCTGCGTATCCTCATGGCGCCGATGGCGCAGAAGGGCGAGGAGCCGGTGGGTTCGATGGGCAACGACGCCGCGCTGGCGGTGCTGTCGGAAAAGCCGCGCCTGCTGTACGACTACTTCAAGCAGCTGTTCGCGCAGGTGACCAATCCGCCACTCGATGCGATCCGTGAAGAGTTGGTGACCCAGATTGAGACGCCGCTCGGCCCCGAAGGAAACCTGCTCAAGCCCGGTCCCGAAAGCTGCCGCATGCTGAAGCTGAAGACGCCGATCCTGGGCAACGAAGAGCTGGCGAAAATTCGCCATCTCGATCGCGCCGGTTTCAAGACTGTCACCCTGCCCATGTTGTTCCCGGCCGGATCGGGCGGGCCGGGACTGGCGCGCGCGCTGGAAGAATTGTGCAACAAGGCGAGCGAGGCAATCTCCCAGGGCTGTGCCTTTATTGTTCTGTCCGACCGTGGCGTGGACGCGCGGCACAAGCCGATACCGGCGCTGCTGGCCACGTCCGGGGTGCATCATCATCTGGTGCGCGCGGGCACGCGCGTGAAGGTTGGTCTGATCGTTGAATCCGGCGAGCCACGTGAGACGCACCACATGGCACTGCTGCTAGGTTACGGCGCGGGTGCGGTGAATCCTTACCTGGCCTTCGAGACGCTCGACGACATGATCCGTCAGGGCCTGCTCAATGGCGTGGATCCGGCGACGGCGGTCAAGAATTACATCAAGGCGCTCAACAAAGGCGTGGTCAAAGCCATCTCCAAGATGGGCATCTCCACCATACAGTCTTATCGGGGCGCGCAGATTTTTGAGGCCATCGGCCTCGACAAGGCGTTTATCGACAAGTATTTCACCTGGACGGCCTCGCGTGTCGGCGGTATCGGCATCGACGTCGTGGCGCAGGAGACCGGTCTGCGTCATCACCGCGCCTATCCCGACCGGCCGGTGGGTCCGCCGGAGCTCGACTGGGGAGGGCATTACCAGTGGCGCCGTGACGGCGAGTACCACATGCTCAATCCCGAGACGATCGCGAAGCTGCAGCACGCCACGCGCGCCAACTCCTACGCGCTGTTCAAGGAATTTTCCAGTGCCTGCGACAACGGCGCGCAGCATCTTGCTACCCTGCGCGGGCTC
>DATICK010000052.1:0-4547 GCA_035456865.1 Sulfuricaulis sp. | reverse complement strand
CATCGCCATCCTCGGCGGAAAGATCTTCGAAGTTCTGCCGACGGCCGATGCCGCCAAGCATTATCGCGCGACGGAAACGGTCGATCTCCCGCATCATGCCGTCATCCCGGGCCTGGTGAACGCGCACACTCATTCCGCGATGAGCCTGTTCCGAGGGCTGGCGGACGATCTGCCGCTCATGGACTGGCTGAACAATCACATCTGGCCGGCGGAGGCGAAATGGGTCAGCCCCGATTTCGTGCGCGACGGCACCGAACTCGCCATCGCCGAGATGCTGAAGAGCGGCACCACCTGCTTCAGCGACATGTATTTCTTTCCCGACGTCACCGCGCGCGTATGCCACGACGCCGGCATGCGCGCCTGCATTGGCCTGATCATGGTCGACTTCCCGAGCGCCTGGGCGCAGAACGCGGATGAATACCTGCACAAGGGGCTCAAGCTGCACGACGAGTTGCGCAATAGCGAACTCGTCACCACCGCCTTCGCGCCGCACGCGCCGTACACGGTCTCGGACGCGCCGTTCGAGAAAATCCGCATGTATGCCGACGAGATGGATATTCCCATCCACATGCACGTGCACGAGACCGCACACGAGGTAGACGACGGCATGAAGCAACACGGCATGCGGCCGCTGGCGCGGCTGGTCAATCTCGGCATTCTCGGCCCGCGGCTGATCGCGGTGCACATGACGCAATTGATACCGGCCGAGATCGAATTGCTCGCCAAGGACAACGTCAGTGTCATCCACTGCCCGGAATCCAATCTCAAACTCGCCAGCGGCTTCTGCCCGGTACAGGCGCTGGTAAAGGCCGGCGTGAACGTCGCGCTCGGCACCGACGGCGCGGCCAGCAACAACAACCTCGACATGCTCGAAGAAATCCGCATCGCCGCCCTGCTCGCCAAGGGCGTGAGCAATGACGCCACCGCGATCCCGGCGCACACCGCGCTGCGCATGGCGACGCTGAACGGCGCCAAGGCGCTGGGCATCGAGACGCGCACCGGTTCGCTCACCGCCGGCAAGGCCGCGGACATCGCCGCGATTGATCTGTCAGCCATCTCCAGCCAGCCGGTTTACGACCCGTTGTCGCAAATCGTCTATACCGCCACGCGCGATCAGGTCTCGGACGTGTGGGTGAATGGCAGGCATCTGCTTGCGAAACACCAGCTGACCAGCCTGGACGAAGCCGCCCTGCGGGACAAAGCACAGGCGTGGCATGATAAGATAAAGACCGAATAGACAGGATTAACCGATATAGTGAGATCGCGCACAAAGCGCGCGATACCATTTAAAGCACTTAAAGCACTGGATCCCCGCCTCCGCGGGGATGACATTTGGATTTCTGCCGAAGCTTGCCCTCGAATGGGGTAATCGGGGGCGGAAATGACAGCATCTCAATTTAGCGTTGTGACCCGATGGCCCAAACCGCACAAAACGTTGACCCGGAGGAGATCGCGAAATTCGCGCAGCTCGCGGCGCGCTGGTGGGACCCGCACAGCGAGTTCAAGCCGCTACACGACATCAACCCGCTGCGCCTCAACTATATTAATGATCGCGTCGGACTGAAGGACAAGACCGTGCTCGACGTGGGTTGCGGCGGCGGCATTCTCGCCGAGAGCATGGCGGCGCACGGTGCGCGCGTGACGGGCATCGACCTGGGCGAGGCGCCGCTCGCGGTGGCCAAGCTGCACCTCAAGGAATCGGGGTTCAAGGTTGACTACCACCACGTCAGCGCCGAGGACCTCGCGCGCGAACAGCCCGAAGCCTTCGACGTCGTGACCTGTATGGAAATGCTGGAGCACGTGCCCGACCCGGCCTCGACCATCGCCGCCTGCGCCAGGCTGGTCAAGCCCGGCGGTCAGGTGTTCTTCTCCACCATCAACCGCAACCCCAAGTCGTGGCTGTTCGCGATTGTGGGAGCGGAATACGTCTTGAATCTGCTCCCGAAGGGTACGCACGAGTACCTGAAATTCATCAAGCCCTCGGAACTCGAAGGCTGGGCGCGGCACGCGGGCCTGACCATGCGCGAGCTGATCGGCATGCATTACAACCCGCTCACGCGCGAATACCGGCTGGGCCGTGGCGTGGACGTGAACTACATCGCCTACACCACGCGCGGTGAGTAAAACCTTCAAAAATAAAATTAACCGCCAAGACGCCAAGAACGCCAAGTTTTTTGGGTCGAACCATTTCGCTTTCATGGCGTCTTGGCGCCTTGGCGGTTCAAGATCATTTCTATTTTCAGGCATGTTCGGGATAATTTGAAATGCCTTCCAAAATCCGCACGGTTTTGTTCGATCTCGACGGCACGCTGGCCGACACCGCGCCGGACCTGGCGCATGCGCTGAACACGCTGCTGGTCGAGCAAGGCAAGAAGGCTCTGCCCTACGAAACCATTCGCCCCGAGGTATCGCACGGCGCGACGGCGCTGATCAAACTCGGATTCGGCGTCGGTCCCGGCAATGCCGGATTCGACCGGCTGCGCGAACGGTTTCTCGCGCTCTACTCCGCCGACCTGTGCCTGCATACGAAACCCTTCAGCGGCATCGAACCGCTGCTGAAATCCTTGCAGCAGCATGGCATCAACTGGGGCATCGTCACCAACAAGCCGGCGTTTCTCACCGACCCGCTGGTGGCAAGCCTGAATCTATCCCCCGCGCCGGCCTGCGTGGTGAGCGGCGACACCGTTGCCAACCGCAAACCGCATCCCGAGCCGATGCTCCATGCCTGCACCGCGGCCGGAAGCCGCCCGGAACAATGCCTGTATGTCGGCGATGCCGAGCGCGACATCCAGGCCGGCCGGCACGCCGGCATGAAGACGCTGGTGGCGCTGTTCGGATACATTAGTAAGGATGAAACGCCGCAGAACTGGGGTGCCGACGGCATGATCCGCACGCCGCGCGAAATTCTCGACTGGCTGAAATAACCATGAGCAACGCCGTCACCCTTATTATTGTCAGTATCGTGATCCTGCTGGCGGGGGCGCTCGGCTGGTTCATCGCCCATCTGCGCACGCAGAAGCGCGTGACGGAACTCGCCATCACGCTGGAACTGGAACGCAAGGCGGCGCAGGAAAAACTGGCCGGACTCGAGCAGACCTTTATCGCCCTCTCCAACCGCGCGCTGCAGGAAAACAATACCGCGTTCCTGCAACTGGCGCAGGAATCCCTGAAGCAGTTCCACGTGCAGGCCAAGGGCGACCTCGAATTGAAGGAAAAGGCGGTCGAGAACCTGATCAAACCGGTGCGCGAGGCGCTGGAAAAAACCGAGCAGCAGATACGCCTGATGGAAAACGAGCGCAAGGAAGCCTACGGTTCGCTCACCAAGCATCTCGAAACCATGGTCCAGACCCAGCAGCTGTTGCAGGGCGAGACGCGCAACCTGGTGCAGGCGCTGCGCCGGCCCGAGGTGCGCGGCCAGTGGGGCGAGATGACGCTCAAACGCCTGGCGGAACTGGCCGGCATGGTCGAGCACTGCGACTTTTACGAACAGGAACACACCGACACGGATGCAGGCCGGATGCGTCCCGACATGATCGTGCGCATGCCGGACGGGCGCGAAATCGTGGTGGACGTGAAAACGCCGCTCGATGCCTATTTGAGCGCCGTCGAGGCGACCGACGACGAGACGCGCCGCAAACACCTGGAACACCACGCGCGCAAGGTGCGCGAACGCGTGCGCGAGCTTTCCAGCAAGGCCTACTGGACGCAATTCAAGAACGCGCCGGACTTCGTGATCCTGTTCATCCCCGGTGACCAGTTTCTGGGCGCCGCACTCGACATGGATCGCAGCTTGCTGGAAGACGCCCTGAAACAGAAGGTCATCCTCACCACTCCGACCAGCTTCGTGGCCCTGCTGCGCGCCGTGGCCTACGGCTGGCGCCAGGAGAGCCTCACCGCCAATGCCGAGCACATCCGCGACGTCGGCGAGGAACTCTACGGACGGCTCGCCACCTTCAGCGAACACCTCATGAAACTCGGGCGCAGCCTGAACGGCACGGTGGCCGATTACAACAAGACCGTCGGCTCCTTCGAGGCCAAGCTGCTGCCGGGGGCACGCAAGTTTTCCGAAATGGGCGTGGGCGGCGACAAGGCGCTGGAAGAACCTGAGCGAATCGATAAGGCGGTACGTGACGTGCAGCCAGGCTAGATTTTTCCGAAAAATTGATCGGTCTGGGGCGTGCTATATTTTGGCTGACGCCGACAATGATGACGACACCGACCACACAACATAACGTGCCAACAAAAAAGACCAAGAATCCGGACGAACAACCACTGCTGCTGGTGGTAGAAGACTCCCCGACAACCCAGGCGCTGCTGTCAAAATATTTCGGCAGCCATTACCGTTTGTTGCACGCCAGCGACGGGGTCGAGGCCTGCGATGTTATCGCGATGAATCCGGAAATCGCGCTTATCATCACCGACATCAACATGCCCAACATGACGGGTCATCAGCTGCTGGTGAAAATCCGCAAGAGCGAGAACAATCACGTCAGGAATCTCCCGGTGATTGTCATGACCACCTTCGAAGACAACACCGACCGCAACCT
>DATICK010000051.1:0-4610 GCA_035456865.1 Sulfuricaulis sp. | reverse complement strand
ATTCCGGCTGAAGAAGATCACCGCGGTGTCGGTGCTCAAGGAAAAATTCCAGCCGCGGATCACGGAAGGATTCAGCGCCAATCGTCTGAAGTATCGCAGCGGTTTGGTCGCGATCGTACAGGACAGCCAGCCGGCCTTCGGTTACGTTTATCCCGCCCCGACCACGGAAATCGGTCCGCAACTGCCTGAAGGTTTGCGCCGTTAAAAGACAGTCGCTGTTGTTCGCCCCGGTGCCCAAGGTTTTTGTGCGTCCCGCGCTTCAGCGTTCGGAGTGCGGAATCGGCTGAATTTACTTTCCCGGTACTAATTCCCCCGGGCTCGGCGTTAACCGAGCTGTTCCACCAGTGTGTGCACTTCCCGTATGTCGCGAATTTTCAGCACCCGTTTGGCGAATCGGGCGAGTTCCCCCACGTTACTGTTGCGCACGATTTTTTTGACTTCCAGCAAGGTGACCGGGTGCATGCTGAACTCGGTGAGTCCGAGCCCCAGCAACAGGCTGGTATAGCGCGGATCGCCCGCCATTTCGCCGCACATCGCCACCGGTATGCGCGCCTTCTTCCCCGCCTGGATCGTGATGTTAATCAGGCGCAACACCGAGGGGTGCAGCGGATCGTAGAGGTAGTTCACGGCGTCGTCCACGCGGTCGATGGCCAGCGTGTACTGAATCAGGTCGTTCGTGCCGATGGAGAAAAAATCCAGATACGGCGCGAACAAATCGGCGGAGATTGCCGCCGCCGGCACTTCGATCATCCCCCCGACCAGCATCTTCGAGTTGAATTTGATGCGGCTGCGTTTGAGCTCGCTCTTGGTTTCTTCGAGCAAATCGAGCACGCGAAAAATTTCATCCTGGCTTGAGAGCATGGGGATCATCATGCGCACGTCCCCGTAGATCGAGGCACGCAGAATGGCGCGCAACTGCGGACGGAACAGCGAGGTGTCGTGCAGACACAGCCGCACGGCGCGCAACCCCAGCGCCGGATTGACCGTGATGGCGGCGCCGGCGCGCCCGCCGTCGACCTGCTTGTCCGCGCCGAGATCGAGCGTGCGGATGGTGACAGGCTTGCCCGGCATCGACTTGACCACCTTGACGTACGCGCGGAACTGCTCTTCTTCGTTCGGGGGCGCGGGCCGGTTCATGAACAGGAATTCGGTGCGATAAAGGCCAATGCCCTCGGCCCCGGCCTGGGCCGCGGCGCGCACGTCCGCGGGCAACTCGATGTTAGCCAGCAGCATGATACGGCGACGGTCGCGTGTCACCGCGCGGCTGGTCCGGAGGCGGTTGAGTTCGCGGCGCAGCCTGAAAATGTCCTTTTTCCGCTTGCGGTATTCCGCGACGATGTGTCGGTCGGGTGCGATGATGAGCATGCCGCGTTTGCCGTCCACAATGAGTTCCTCGCCGGAACGGACGTAACGCGTAGCGCTGTGCGCCGAGACAATAGCCGGGATGCCGAGACTCCGCGCAAGAATCGCGGTGTGCGAGATCGGGCCGCCCAGGCTGGTGACAAACGCGAGCACGTGATTGTGCTTGAGCATCACCGTGTCAGCCGGCGTGAGGTCGTCCGCCACCACGATGGCCCCGGCGGCGATCTTCTCGTGCTCGTCATAATTCTGCTGCAACAGGTTGCGCAGGATCCGGGTGACGACCTGATTGACGTCGATTTTCTTGTTGCGCAGGTAATGATCGTCCATCTGCTCGAACATGGCACTCAGGATGTCGCTCTGGGCCTTGAGCGACCATTCGGCATTGCACTGATTCTGCCGGATGGTGTCGATCGGCGCCATCGAGATCATCTTGTCATCGAGCATGAGCAGGTGCGCGTCGAGGAAACTCGACGCTTCGGGCGGCGCATTGGCGGGGATGTGCTCGCGAATCGCCATCAGCTGACGGCGCGAAGCCTCGACCGCGCGCTGAAAACGCGTGACTTCTTCCTCGACATATTCCTGGGGAATGGCGTATTCGGGAATTTCCGGCAGATCCCGTTGCAGGACAAAGGCCTTGCCGATGACGATGCCGTCGCTGACGCCGGTGCCGTGAAGTGCGAGCATTATTCGCCTTCCCCGAAGCGGTCGTTGACCAGTTCGGTCAGCGACTCGATCGCCTTTTTTTCATCTTCTCCGTCGGCGCAAATCTCGATCTCCGCGCCCTTGGCGGCCGCCAGCATCATGATGCCCATGATGCTCTTGCCGTTGATTTGCTGGCTGTTGCGCTTGAGCGTGATCTCGGCGGCAAATTCGGAGGCGAGGCTCACGAACTTGGCCGAGGCGCGGGCGTGCAGGCCGAGCCTGTTGATGATGACGATTTTCTGGCAGCGCATCAGCGTGTCCCCTGGATTTTCCCTGGATTGCCGGCGCAGATAATGCCCCCGCTGCCGCCGCTCAAGGCCTTGTCGATGAGGTCGTCCATCTTGAGATGCCGGTAGTTGAGGACGCGCAGCAGCATCGGCAGGTTGACACCCGTGATCAGCTCGATACGTCCGCGCGCCAGCAGATGACAGGCCACGTTGGTGTGGGTGGCGCCGTACACGTCCGCGAGAATCAGCACGCCATCGCCCTGGTCGACCTTCCGGATACTCTCGCGCAGGATGGCGTCCATTTGCTCCGGGGTTTCGGTGTAATCAAGATCCGTCGCCGCCAGCTGCGGCGGCCGGGTACCGAGTGTGTGCGCGGCCGCGGCGATCAGGCCAGCACCCAGGTTTTTATCCGCGAGAATCAGTAACCCGATCATAGCGGGATCCTATTCCAACTCCCCCTCTCCCACGTTAGTGGGAGGTGAGGCGGATACAGGCAACGGTCCAGTGGGTGAGCGGCGAGCAAGCGAGCCGTGAACGCCCGGCCAGGGATGGCCGGGCTGGACTTCGAGCGGAGCAGGAAAGCGCAGCGATGAAGTTTTCCCCCCCGACCGGGCGTATATGATTTTTGTACGCCCCGGCGGGAACAAGGAGAGAGGGTGGTGAGCCGAGGAAAGGAGTCCTCTCCCCGTCCCTCTCCCGCAAGCGGGAGAGGGGGTGTTGGAAGAAAACCCTTGCATGACTTGGGCGGGTTTCTTTGCATTCTCAGCCTGGCAATCATTTCGTCCCTGTGTCGCTGTTCAGTTCGCGGTGCCGCACCTGCGTCTTGATGTTCTTAACGGAAAAATACTCCGCCAGCCGGCGCACGAGATAGACCGAACGGTGCTGACCGCCGGTACAGCCGATGGCGATGGTGAGATAGGTGCGGTCCTCGCGCTCGAAGCGCGGCAGCCATTTTTCCAGAAAGCCGCATATTTCCTCAAACATGGTCTTGACCTCGTCATATTGTTCGAGGAAATGCACGACCGGCTCGTCCAGACCGTTGAACTGTCGCAGATCGGTCTGCCAGTAGGGATTGGGCAAACAGCGAACATCGAAGACGAAATCAGCGTCGAGCGGAGTCCCATGCTTGTAACCGAAGGATTCGAAGAGCAGCGTCAGCCCCGCGGTATCCTCGCCGCGCGCGAAGTTGCTCACCTGCATGCGCAGTTCATGCGGCGTGGTGCGGGTGGTGTCGATGCGGAGCGACGCGTCGAACGACAGCGGCTCGAGCAGTTTTTTCTCCACATCTATCGCCTCGACCAATGGTGTCTGATGATCGAGCATCGGATGCTTGCGCCGTGTTTCCTTGAAGCGCTTGACCAGGATGGAGTCCTCGGCTTCCAGGAAAATGATGCGGTAGTGGATGCCGCGTGCGCGCAGTTCGCCCAGGTTCTTCGGGAGATCGGCGAGAAAGGCGCGGTTGCGCACGTCCAGGCCGATGGCGACGTTCATGATAGCGTTGTTGCGCATGTCGGCGAGCAAGCCGGAGAAATGTGGCAACAGCACGGCCGGCAGGTTATCGATGCAGTAGAAGCCGATGTCTTCCAGGGCCTGGAGGGCAATGGTCTTTCCGGATCCGGACAGACCGCTGACGATGAAAAAACTCATTCAGTCTACTTTGCTGCGCGCCTTGCGCAGCGCTTCACCCGCCAGCGCGTCGCGCCGGGATGGATGCGCGGACCCGGCATTGTTCATGTGTTCCTGGTGCCGTTTGATGAAATCGTCGAGGGGATCGAATCCCCACATGCGCAGTATGTAGGCGCGGATGGCGGTTTCCACCAGCACCGCCAGATTGCGGCCGGGACCGACAAAAAGCGCCACCTCCGGAATTTCCACGCCGAGAATGGCGCGGGTCATCTGCTTCGATTCCAGGCGGTTTATTTTGCTCATTTTCTGGCGCTGGATGGTTTCCAAGCGCACGATCAGGTGCAGCTTCTTCTTGTGCCGGACCGCGGTCTCGCCGAACATGAGCCGCACGTCCAGGATACCCAAACCGCGCACTTCCAGGTAATCCGAAAGCAGCGTGGGACACTGACCCACGATCACGTCCGGGCCGACGCGGACAAACTCCACGGCATCGTCCGCGATCAGGCGATGATTGCGCGAAAGCAGTTCGAGCGCGAGCTCGCTTTTACCGATGCCGGACTCGCCCGTGATCAGTACGCCCATGCCCATGACTTCCATGTACACGCCGTGTACGGTGATACGTGGGGCGAGCGCACGAGTCAGGTAGTACTGGAGGTGGTCGATCACCACCGGGCTGGGCAGTGACGACGAGAA
>DATICK010000050.1:0-3408 GCA_035456865.1 Sulfuricaulis sp. | reverse complement strand
GCGCGCCGGTTGATCCCGGAGCAGCTCCAGCGCATTCGAACTTCGCTTGGGGGAAGAACATACGCCGCCAACAAATACGAACTCGCCGCGAAGCTGTTCGACAAGTTCATCAGCACTGAACCGCTGCCGCAGTTCCTGACGGTCCTGGGCTACGACTACCTCGACTGAGGCACATCACCCGGCGTGGACGGCACAGGGGATTTTGGCGCCGGCTCGTCCTCTTCAAACAGGCCCGGCGGCGGCGCGGCCTGCGGCGGGTTACCGTCATAAATCTGATTGCGGCGGTTCTGGCGATAGGCCTCGCGCATAAAAGTATATTGGTCCTTTCCCGCCGCCTGTTCCAGAATGTCGGAAGCATCCAGCAACTGCTCGCGCCGTTCGACCACCTCCACAAACAACAGCGCGTAGCGCGTGTCGCGATCTTCTAAATGGGTCAGCGGATAGGTCTGCCAATCCACCAGCAGCAGCGATGGGCCATCGCGAAAATTGCTCGGGCCAAAGAATGGCAACACCAGGTAAGGCCCTTCGCCCACGCCCCACACCGCCAGGGTCTGGCCGAAATCCTCGGTGTGCTTCTCAAGTCCCATCTTGGTCGCCACATCGAACAGACCCGCGATCCCGACGGTGGAGTTCACGAGAAATCGCCCCAGGTCCGAGGCAGCCTGCTTGGGTTTGCCCTGCAACAGGTTGTACAACATGATCGGCGGATCGTGCAGGTTGCTGAAAAAATTGGAGATGCTGTGTATCACCGGCTTGGGCGTGATCGCGCGGTAACCCTTGGCGATCGGTTTGATGAAGTACCGGTCCAGCTTGTCGTTGAACGTAAATATCACGCGGTTGAATCCCTCGATCGGGTCGTGCGCATCGTCGCGATTTTCCGCGACGTCATTTGTGCTGGCATTGCTGGTTACGGCACCGGACGGTGCGGTACCGCCGCCGGATGCGACGTCATCCGTGGGACGATTCGGCGCCGTGCTGCAGGCGCCTAGCGCCAACAGGCACAGACCGCTGAACAGCCATTGGCGAACATGCCGGGGGGTAACTATCGAGGGCATCCTTTTTGTTTATTTATATCCGGTACAGGCATGGCTGCCTAGGCTAACGGAGGCACCGCAGTTCTGTAAAGCCTGAACCGCTCGAAGGTTCAGCGTTTGCGCTGGTATCCGCCGATGAGTTCAGCCTGCGCGAGGACGTGGCCGTGCATGGCTCTCTCAAGTTTCGCCTTGGTGGGCCGACCAAGATCGGGCAACATCGTATTCAGCGCATAAATTTTATGGAAATATCGATGACGGCCGACCGGCGGACAAGGGCCGCCGTAACCGGTGCTTTTCGAGTCATTGATGCCTTCGAGCGTTCCTTTGGGCAGATCCACTGCGTCAACATCTTCGGCAAGGCTCGCCGTGCCCGGGGGAATGTTGTACAACACCCAGTGAACCCAGGTCATCTTCGGCGCCTTCGGGTCCGGCGCGTCGGGATCGTCCACGATCAAGACCAGACTCTTGGCACCGGCCGGCACGCCGGTCCAAGACAGCGGCGGTGAAACATTGTCACCATCGCAGGTGTAGCGCGCTGGAATATCCGCGTTGTGACGGAATGAAGAAGATGTAATGGTCAATGACATGGCATGCACCTCCGTTTCGCGCTCGCTGGCGGCCACGACAAACAACATACCGATACAACCCATGGCCAACATCGCGAGCCACACTGTCCTTGGTCTCAAAAACATTATGTTACTCCAGAAACCTGGGTTAGCTCATCACGTAGGTTGGGGTAAGCGCAGCGAACCCCAACATTATTCCTTCCATAATTGCCTCCGCACATCCACCCACAAGCCGTCTATTTCGGATTTCGTTTGGGTTCATTTCATTCACTCCATCCTACCGCGCTGTGTTGATGTAAATGCTGGCTCTCTATTCGGCCGAATCTTTTCGAGAGTTTGCGAACTCTATCGTACTCGGCAAGGTCTTGGAACCAATCATGGTTCTCACTCTTGTGACGTTCGCAGAATACAATTTCATCGTAAAGTTCTATCCTAAACCGCTTTTTAAAATCACAATAGATGTGCGGAAACGAATAATGCTCATCGCCTGACCAATCCACTTCGCGCACTGCATCGTATGGGATGCGGCCTACAAGGAATGCATTGATCGCACCTACATCTTGGTAGTGGCAGTAAACCCATCCTTTTGCCTCTTCAAGATATTTGATTGATTCA
Source organism: Sulfuricaulis sp. (assembly GCA_035456865.1). Classification (GTDB taxonomy): domain Bacteria; phylum Pseudomonadota; class Gammaproteobacteria; order Acidiferrobacterales; family Sulfurifustaceae; genus Sulfuricaulis. The sequence goes on along the minus strand of DATICK010000050.1, from coordinate 1,193 downwards.
ATGCCGAGAAAAATCTCAAACCCACGATGGTAGAGTCCCTTAAATTCTGTCTTGAACCAAGGTGAGATGCCCTTTTCATTCTCATCCATGTTTGGATAAGAGTCCATTTGGGCTAAGTCCCTAATAATAAGGTCCTGACCTTGCAGAAGGTTTATGTTCTTTTCAAATTCTGCCTTCCACTTCGTTCTGCGTTCCAAAATTTTCGCAGGGTCTCTCGGCCCAAACTTTTGATACGCCCATCGCCCGAGATCTCGGACCAAATTGTATAAAGGTGAAAGAAACCCAAATTCCCAAGCCATTTTATGTGGAAATGTTTAACTAAAATTAGACGCCCGCCAGCTTAGCCAGATTCAATTGCCGGTACAACGAGCATAAAAAAGGGAGCCGAAGCTCCCTTTTTTTACTGCTTAAACGTGAATCAATCAGGAGATTTGCTCTTCCTGCAGCGCCTTCATGGACAGGCGTATGCGGCCCTGCTTGTCCACTTCCAGCACCTTGACCCTGACGACTTCGCCTTCCTTCAGTTTGTCGCCAACATTCTCCACGCGTTCGCGCGAGATCTGCGAGATGTGCACCAGACCGTCCTTGCCGGGCAGGATGGTGACGAAGGCGCCAAAATCCATGAGCTTGGCGACCTTGCCTTCGTAGATCATACCGACTTCGACGTCCGCGGTGAGCTGCTTGACGCGACGCACGGCTTCCTGCGCGGCGAGATTGTCGGCCGAGGCGATCTTGACCGTGCCGTCATCCTCGATGTCGATGGTGCAGCCAGTCTCCTCGGTGAGTGCACGGATGGTGGCGCCGCCCTTGCCAATCACGTCGCGGATGCGTTCCGGGTTGATCTTGATGGCGATGATGCGCGGCGCGTATTCCGAAAGTTCGGCGCGCGGCGTGGAAATCGCCTTGCTCATCTCACCGAGGATGTGCAGCCGGCCTTCTTTGGCCTGCTTGAGCGCGGCATCCATGATTTCTTTGTTGATGCCTTCGATCTTGATGTCCATTTGCAGAGCGGTCACGCCGTTCGTGGTGCCGGCCACCTTGAAATCCATGTCGCCGAGGTGGTCCTCGTCGCCGATGATGTCGGTGAGCACTGCGAAGCGCTTGTCTTCCTTGATGAGGCCCATGGCAACGCCGGCCACCGGCGCCTTGATTGGCACGCCGGCGTCCATCATCGACAGCGAAGCGCCGCAGAC
>DATICK010000049.1:0-7197 GCA_035456865.1 Sulfuricaulis sp. | reverse complement strand
ATGCGTGCGCAGCAATAGACGCTGGTTGAACGTGAGCACGCCGGAGGACAGGCGTCCCATGACGGTTTCGAGGTAGGCGCGCTGGATCTCGGCTTCCTGCTGGCTGCGATTGCTCTGCGATTGCGCGCGATGAATGCGGCGTGTCATGTCGTTGAACGACTCGACGAGGATGCCGATTTCATCGTGGCTGGTGACGGGAATCTGTCTCTGATAATCGCCTTGCGCCACGGCGCGCGTGCCTTCGGCAAGTTCCCGGATCGGCGCCGACAGCCGCCGCGCCGAAAAGATCGCGGCCCAGACCGCGATCAGCAGCGTGAGCAGCGCGATCAGCGACAGCGTGAGGGTGAAGCCGAACTTGAGCGGGCCACGCAGGTACACGAGTTTTTCGTATTCGGCGAAGGCCGACTGCACGGATTCGCCGAGCTTGGCATAGCGCGGCGGCAGTGCCTGAAGCACCTGCAACACGCGCATCGGCGCACCGACGTCGCGCGACCGCACCGGCACCACCACGCGCAGGCGCAGGCCGGATTTGCCAATGGCGTCGAGATTGGCATAGGTCTGCCCCTGGCGCACCTGTGTGAATACCGCGTCGCTCGGTCGGCCCGGGATCAGCGCCCCGGGCTCGAAGCTGGCCTCGCTCACCGAGGCAATGATTTTGCCGTCCTGGGTGAACAGCGTCAGTTCGGTGATGTTGTACTGCTCGCGCAGCGCGTTGAGCAGGGTCAGTTCCGAGCGCAGCCCGCCGATTATTGGCTTCACGGGCAGGGTTTCCAGTTCCAAGGCCATTTCCTGGGTGTTTTTCACCAAGTCCTGCTTCTGTGCGTCGAGCGCGGTGCGCCCCAGCAGCAACGCGTCGTCGAGCGCGCGTTCGATGCGCACGTCGAACCAGTTGTCGATGCCGCGATTGAGCGTCTGGATGGAGAAGAAGAACACCACCGACACTGGCAGCACCGCGAGCATGACGAACATCACCAGCAGTCGCAGCGTCAGCCGCGTGCCCATCACGCGCGCGCGGTACTGCTCAATGAAATGAAACAGGTTGAGCAGGATCAGCGCGATCAGCAGCACCACGCCGAGGATGTTGACGAGCAGCAGCACCGAGTACATCTGCCCAAACAGCGCCGAGTTCTGGGCGGCGGCATTCATCATGATGAATGCCGCGATCAGCAGCACCGACAGCACCGCCAACGGCGTCACGCCGGTGACGTAGCGTGTGACGTAGCGGTTCCATCCTTCGGTCCGTTGGCGGGGCGTCCCTGCCCCGCTTCTCAGCGCGTTACTTTCCATGAGGTCCATCCGCTGTTGAGATGCCAGGAGAACGAGGTGTAAGCCACCGGCCGCAGTGGCGTGGGCAGGGCCTCGATGTCGAGGCTCACGCGGATGTCGGCGGAATAATCGCCTTCGGACGGCGATTCCGGAAGCGAGAGCTTGAGGTCACTCAGGGAACCAAGCTGCTTCAGTGCCTCCTGCTGGGTGAGCAGGCTTTCCCGCGTTTCTGCCTCGCCTTCACCTGTGCTGACCAGGTACTGGCCCGAGAGCGCGTGATACTGGATGCGGCGGCGCAGCGTCCAGGAAGCGATTTTCTTGTCCCACAGGTAACGGCGCTGGTGATACAGGCGGACGTCGATGACCACTTCGAGCGGAATACCCTTGGCCAGCGCTTCTTCCACGCTGGGACTCAGACCCAGATCGAGATTGCCAGCGAAGGTCAGCGACTGCTCGGCGAATTTCGGCTGTACGTCAGCGATCTTGAAGTCCGCCGCGGCCTCACTGAGCAATGCCAGTGCGAGCGCCGCCAGCGCGAATTGCCGCCAGTCAATTTTTACGGATACACGCATAATAGAAACCGTCCATGCCCACTTCCCCCGGCAGAATTTGTCTCCCCACCGTCCGCGCCCGCCCGGCGGGCATCGGCAGCATGACTTCCCGCGCCTCGGGATGACGCACGAGAAACGCCGACAGCTGTTTTTCGTTCTCCGCCGCCAGGATCGAGCAGGTCACGTACAGAAGCTTACCTCCGGGCTTGAGCAAGGGCCACAGTCCCTCGAGAAGACGCGCCTGCGTCGTGACGAGTTTGGGCAGGTCCTCGGGGTGTCGCCGCAGCTTGATGTCGGGATGGCGGCGGATCACCCCAGTCGCCGAACACGGAACATCCGCGAGTATCCGATCGAACGGACGTCCGTCCCACCAGTTCGCCGGGTTCGCCGCATCGCCGGTGATGATCTTCGCGCTGAGGTCCAGACGCGCGAGATTATCTTCAATCAAGGCTACACGCGCCGGTTCCTGGTCGAGCGCCACCAATTCGGCGAGCCCCGGCGTATGCTCGAGCAGGTGGCCGGTTTTGCCGCCGGGCGCGGCGCAGGCGTCGAGCACGCGCTCGCCGGGTTGGGCGTCGAGCAGCAGCGCCGCGAATTGCGCCGCCGCGTCCTGCACCGAGACATCGCCATGGGTGAATCCGGGCAGCTCGCTCACGGCCACGGGCATGTCCATTAACACCGCGGTATCAGTCAACGGCATAGCCTTGGCCGCGATGCCGGCTTCCGCGAGGCGCGCGAGATATTGATCGCGAGTCTGCCGGCGCTGGTTGATCCGCAGCATCATCGGCGGCCGCTCGTTGTTGGCGGACAGTATGGCCTCCCAGCTGTCCGGCCAGTCGCGGCGGATTTCCTCGATGAGCCAGGCCGGATGGCTGAAGCGGGCCGAGGGACTGGCGGCGACGGCCGCCTGAGCGCGCGCTGCATCCCGCAGATAGGAACGCAGGCAGGCGTTGAGAAAATTTTTCGCCCAGATTTTTTTCAGTGCTGTGGCCGCTTCCACCGTCTCGGTCACCGCCGCATGTCGGGCCACGCGCATATGCCGCAATTGATACAGTCCTACCAGAAGCAGTAGCTGGATATCCCGATCTTTTTCCTTGAGGGGTTTGACGATGAAGACTGAGGCAATCGCATCCAGCTGATGGAACCAGCGCAGTACGCCATAGGCCATCTCCTGGATTAGCGCCGCATCGCTTTTTTGGTTATCCGGCAGTGTTGCCAGGGATTGTGCCAGGGCGGTATCGAGGAAGCGTGAATGGACAGCCACCTGCTCCAAAACTTTTGCTGCCACGGCGCGCGGATTCCCGCGTGCCGTAGTGGCGTGCCTAGCGGGCCGGGGTGTTGCGCGTTTCATCGCCCAACCGGTCGCCAGCCGCTAGCGGATGGCCGTTCAGAAACTCCCCAACTGTAAGAATTTTTCCGCCCTCTGCCTGCAATCGGGTGATAGTGAGCACACCTTCACCGGTCAGCACGGCCACGCCGCCAGCATCGGCCTGTACGACCATGCCTGGCACGCCTGGTGTATTTTTTTGCACCAGCGGTCCGGCCTCCCACAAACGTAAGGTTTTGCCGCGCCACGTCGTGCTCGCCACCGGCCAGGGAACCAGCGCGCGGATCTTGCGATGCAGCACCGCTGCGGGTTGTGTCCAGTCGAGAGCGCTTTCCTCCTTGCGCAGTTTCTTGGCATAACACGCGCGCGAAGCGTCCTGGGGTTGCGGCCTTATTTCGCCTCGCGCCAGACGTTCCAGCGCGCTGACCAGCGTGTTGGCGCCGAGTGGCGCCAGGCGGTCCTGCAGAGTCTGCGCCGTGTCGTTGTCGTTTATGGACAGGCGTGCTTCCGCCAGCACCGGCCCGGTATCGAGCCCGGCTTCCATCTGCATGATGCTCACGCCGGTGTCAGCATCGCCGGCCTCGATCGCGCGCGGGATCGGAGCGGCGCCACGCCAGCGCGGCAGCAACGAGGCGTGCACGTTGATACAACCGTAACGGGGAATGGCCAGAATGGATTCCGGAAGCAACAAACCGTAAGCAATGACAATCATCGCCTCGGGAGCATCGGCGCGCAGCCGGTCTTTCTCGCCGGCGATTTTTTCCGGCTGGCGGATTTCAATGCCGTATTTCTCCGCGCACTGTTTGACCGCGCTCGCCATCAGCTTGCGTCCGCGTCCGGCGGGACGATCCGGTTGGGTATACACGGCACGAATGACATGGCCGGCGCGAAGCAGAGCCTCGAGCGAAGCGACCGCGAATGGCGGTGTACCGGCGAAGATCAGATTCATGACGATAGAAAATGGACTGGATTTACAGGGTTAAACAGGATTAGAAACTTATATTTTCATCTGCTTGACCCTGTTAATCCTGCCGATTCCATTTTACATGGCTAGGCGTTGCTGCTTCTCTAATTTCTTGCGGATGCGTGTTTGCTTCAGACGCGAGAGATAATCGACGAAGACCTTGCCGTCGAGGTGATCGATTTCGTGCTGGATGCAGGTGGCGAGCAGGCCTTCGGCTTCGAACTCCAACGGTTTGCCGTTACGGTCCAGCGCACGCACGCGGATGCGATGGGCGCGCGTGACCGGTTCGTAAATGCCGGGCACGGACAGGCAGCCTTCTTCCAATTCCTGTTCGCCTTCTCGGAACGAGATTTCCGGATTGATGTAAACCTGGAGTTGGTTGCGGGTTTCGGAGATGTCGATAACGACAATGCGCCACGCCTCGTTGACCTGGATGGCGGCAAGTCCGATTCCCGGCGCCTGGTACATGGTCTCGGCCATGTCCTCCACCAGCCGGCGGATATCGTCGTTTACCTCCGGCACCGGGTTGGCCTTGCGGCGCAGTCGCGGATCGGGGTAGTGCAGAATAGTACGTACGGTCATGGACCTAAGTGACAAAAAGCCGGTTTACTTCCTGCTGCCAAGTCAGTTTATTATCTGTCTGGATGCTGCTGAATAACAAGATAATTTGGCCATAATACCACCTTGGCGTTGCGCACCGGCATGGACTACACTCAAGACGTTATCAGACTACACGGAATGTGGACGAATGTCGCCTAAGCACCTACCGTTATCCGGCTTTTTCCTTCTTATTATTGTTTTGTTCTTGACCTCCGCGAGTCTCTCACGGGCGGATGAGGTGCAGCTCACGCCTGATCACCCCGAACGCTATACCGTGGTCAAGGGCGATACCCTGTGGGACATCTCGGCCCGTTTTCTGAAGAGTCCGTGGATGTGGCCGAAGATCTGGAAGATCAATCAGGAAATAAAAAACCCCCATTTGATTTATCCTGGTGACGTCATCGTGTTTCGCATGGTGGACGGCAAACCGGAACTCTCGGTGTTGCGCAAGGAGACAGTTACCGCGCCGGGACTGCCCTCGTTACCTGAAAGCGCCAAGGAACCGGAACCGGCCGCCGCCACACCCACCGATGCGCGCACGGTCAAATTGCAACCGCAGGTGCATAGCGAGGCGCTCGATGCAGCTATTCCCACGATTCAGCCGAATGCCATCTTGCCGTTTCTCACGCGCCCGCTGGCGGTCGGTGAAAACGAGCTTGAGGAGGCGGGTTACATCACCATCGGACTCGATGATCGTATTGCGCTCGGCAACGGCAGCCAGTTCTATGCCCGCCGCCTGAAGGACGAGGGTCCCGAGTATTACCAGATCGTGCGCCCTGGCAAACCCATCCGCCATCCCGACACCGGGGAGCTGCTGGCGTACGAAGCGGTGTATCTGGGCAATGCACATCGGCTCGAAACCGGCGACCCGAGCAAGCTAGTGGTCACACAGGTCAAGCAGGAAATTATTCCGACCGACCGGCTGGTGGAAGCGCCCAGTAAAGTATCCCTGCCTTACTATTACCCTCACGCACCCAAGACCCAGGTCGCGGGGAGAATCGTTTCGGCCCTGAATGCCGTGGACGAGATCGGTCCCTTAACGGTGGTCGGCATTTCACTGGGCACCCGCGAGGGTATGGAGGAAGGCAATGTATTGCGCGTCATGCGACATGCCGGTAAGCACAAGGATCCGGTCACGCGTGAGCGTTACCAACTGCCGGATGAACAATCGGCCTTGGTGATGGTCTTCCGTACCTACGAGAAAATGAGCTACGCGCTCGTCATGACCGCCACCCAGCCGGTGCACATGCTGGATACGGTTGTCACCCCTTGAGGTAATTCACATCTGATGGGGTAGACTGCGCGCCATGACTGGCGCGTCGACGCAGATTTCCTCACTCGACCTCTTTGTGCCGTGGCTCGCGCTGCGGCGCCTGCCCGGCGTCGGCACACGCACCCAGCTCGATCTGCTCGAGCACTTCGGGTCCATCGAAGCTGTTTTTTCCGCCAAGCGAGGCCAGCTCGAAAAAGCGCTCGTCGGAAAGCATGAGGCGATCGACGCCCTGCTTGCCGGTCCCGATGAGAACGTACTCAAATCCGAACTCGAATGGCTGAGTGCACCCGGCCATCACCTGCTGACCTGGTCAGACCCCGATTACCCTGCGCTGCTGCGCGAAATACCCGATCCGCCGCTGGTGCTTTATATCGCCGGGGAGCGGCCGCTGCTGTCGGCCCCGCAACTGGCGATCGTGGGCAGCCGCAATCCCACACCCATGGGCCGCGAGAATGCGCGCGCGTTCGCCAAAAGTCTGGCCGGAGCGGGGCTGGCGATCACCAGTGGCATGGCGCTGGGTGTGGACAGCGCCGCGCATCGCGGCGCGCTCGAAGCGGGCGGGAAAACCATCGCGGTGGCCGGCACCGGGCTCGATCGGGTGTATCCGGCGCGGCATCGCGACTTGGCGCATGAAATCGTCAAACACGGCGCGCTCGTGTCGGAATTTCCGCTGGGTACGCCGCCATTGCCGGAAAATTTCCCGGTGCGTAACCGTATCATCAGCGGTCTTTCGCTGGGCACGCTCGTGGTCGAGGCGGCACTGCAGAGTGGTTCGCTCATCACCGCACGCATGGCGAATGAACAGGGGCGCGAGGTGTTTGCCATTCCCGGATCGATCCACGCTCCGCAGTCGCGCGGCTGTCATGCGCTCATTCGCCAGGGCGCCAAGCTCGTGGAAACCGCGCAGGATATTCTCGAGGAGCTGGGTCCGTTGGCCGGTGCGGCACTTCAGGCCGCGCATGAAAACACGCCGCCGGCGCCGCGTTTGAATTCAACGATGGCAACGTTGCTGGAACATATCGGTCATGATCCGGTCACTATCGATACTCTGATCGAACTCAGCGGATTGACGGCGGATGCCGTTTCCTCCATGCTCTTGCAAATGGAGCTGAACGGACTCGTGTCGAATTGTCCGGGTGGCAAGGTTCAAAGGATTTTCCGATAACGCGAGTTAAAGAGAGAGCGCAGCCCGCTGATGAAAGAAAATGTTTTCGAT
>DATICK010000048.1:0-6615 GCA_035456865.1 Sulfuricaulis sp. | reverse complement strand
TAAGTGAGAAAAACCGGCAGCAATGGACGCAGGGAAGCGAAATCATCGCCATGCGGCACTTTCATTTCCAGAACCATGATGGTGATGATGATGGCAAGCACGCCATCGCTGAATGCCTCCATTCGGTTTTTACCCATGGCTTGCCTTTTTATGTGTGCGGGAACTGCGGGTTCCAAGCGACTTCCCAGAGAAATCCGTCGGGATCGGCGAAGTAGCCCGTGTACCCGCCCCAGTCTGCGCGCGTGCCCGGCTTCACGATGCGACCACCCTTGGCCGCGACTTCCTTCAGCAGCGCATCCACCTCCGCCGCCGAGCGCACGTTGTGCGCCAGCGTGAAACCGGGGAACCCCGACCCCGCCGCCGGAACCTCCGCATCCGCCGCCAGCAACTCGCGCGGATATAGCGCCAGCCAGGTCTTGCCAAGTTCGAAGAAGGTAACCTCGGGTGGCGTGGGTCTTCTTGGAAGACCCAATACTTCTTCATAAAACCGCGTCGCGCGCTGAAGATCAGAAACGCCGAGAGTTACAAAGCTGAGGCGCGGTTCCATGTTGTCAGGTTGTTATGCCTTCTTGATTATGCCGATGATGAATAGCAGTAATGCAGCCCCGACAGTTGCCATAACTATTGCACCAATCAATCCACCCGCCGAGATACCAAGTAAACCAAATACAAAACCACCCAATACGGCGCCTATAATGCCAACGACTATATTACCGAGCAGGCCAAAACCACGGCCTTTCATAAAAGTTCCCGCCAACCAGCCTGCTACGGCACCAATTGCCAAGAATATTATCAATCCTGTTATATCCATGATTTCACCTCCATGTCGTTATGAATGATTAAGAATTAAAGGGCCAGGACTAATTATTTAGGAAACTGAGCCTGGCTCCTTTGATTCGGTTTCAATTTTGATATGGGCTCTGAATTCAGGGTTGTCTATGCAAAGAGTGTTTCCAAGCCACTCGGAAACTTTACCCATTAGTTCAAACCCTTCTTTTTCGTTCCGTACGTTCGGCAGCTCATAGTGCGTGCAGAAGTCGTGGCGCCCGGACTCAAACAGCCTGTCTACTACAAGGAATGTCTTTCCGTCTTTCTCGGAGTAGTACACAACATGTTTGTATTTCACGTCCGCCCTCCGAATATTGACTGTTGTTAACGATATACCACCGATGCGGTTCGGGAAACCCCTACTGAAACTGAATCTTGCACCTTGGTGGCGATTCAAGGTTCCGTAAATAGATTGCCATCTTGCCGTATAACATGAATCGCTCGTCGCGTGATCACACCTAACATTTGCTTGGTTTTTTTGACTCCCCGTAGCAGCCGCCGAGCATCGCAGCCCGCCTCGGGGATGTCGCGAGACTTTTGATCGAGCCCGAGGCGCGTTGTGTGCGCCCGGCGAGTTAGGCGAGCGCCGGGGTGGGCGAGAAGCGCAGGAAGGGGTCGGCGGCTCCGGGGCGTGCTTTCTTTGGTTTCTTTCTTTGCACGAGCAAAGAAAGAAACCCGCCCGCGGTGCGGGGAACCGCAATTAGCTGTTGAGATCGCGCGCAAGGCGCGCGATACCATTTAAAACCTGGATGCCCGCCTTCGCGGGCATGACAGCGCAGATTGGGGCCGCTTTCGCGGAGATGACAACCAACCTATGTTCGCACTTCGACAAGCCTGTTCTGAACTCGTTCATGCTTCGACAGGCTCAGCACGAACGGGTCTAAGGGCTCAGTGCGAACGAATCACTATCCCACCCACACCCTCGCATTCCGGAACATCCGCATCCACGGCCCATCCTCGCCCCATTCATCCGGGCGCCAGGAATTGGCGACGGCACGGAACACGCGCTCGGGGTGCGGCATCATGATGGTGAAGCGTCCGTCGGGCGTGGTGAGGCCGGTGATGCCGTGCTGCGAGCCGTTGGGATTGTACGGATAGGTTTGCGTGAGCTCGCCGCGGTTGTCGACGAAACACAGCGCCACCTGCTTGTCGAGAATAACCTGCTCGATGTGAGCCGGATTGCGAAACTCGGCCAGTCCTTCGCCGTGAGCGACGGCGATGGGCAGCATCGAACCCTGCATGCCCTGCAGGAAGATCGAAGGGTTCTGCGGAATCTGCACCCGGGCCACGCGCGCCTCGAACTGCTCGGAGGCATTGCGCACGAAATGCGGCCAGCGTTCCGCGCCCGGAATGATGTCGTGCAGGTTCGACATCATCTGGCAGCCATTGCAGATGCCGAGCGCGAAACTGTCCTGGCGGGTGAAGAACGCCGCAAATTCATCGCGCGCCCGCATGTTGAAGAGGATGGACTTGGCCCAACCCTCGCCCGCGCCGAGCACGTCGCCGAAGGAGAATCCGCCACAGGCGGCGAAGCCCTTGAAGTCCTTGAGCCCCATGCGTCCGTCGATGATATCGCTCATGGTCACGTCCACGGCGGTGAAACCGGCGCGGGTGAAGGCCGCGGCCATTTCCATCTGGCCGTTGACGCCCTGCTCGCGCAGGATCGCGATGCGCGGTTTGACTCCGCGCGCGATGAAGGGCGCGGCAATTTTATCCTCGGGGTCGAAGGTGAGCTCCGCGCTCAGGCCGGGATCGGTCATGTCCAGGAGGCGGTCGTATTCCTCCTGCGCGCACTGCGGATTGTCGCGCAGCCGCTGCATGTGATAGCTGGTCTCGGACCAGGCGCGCTGCAGATTCACGCGCGAGTCGTAGAAGAATTCCTTGCCGAGATGATTGAAGCTGATAATGTCATCATTTGTAATCGTGCCGATGATATGCGTGTGGCGTGCCAGCCCGGCCTGTTTCAATGCGCCGATGATGCCGTCGCGCCGCGCGCGCGGCACTTGCAACACCGCGCCGAGTTCCTCGTTGAACAGCGCGGCGGCGGGGTCGCTGCCGAGATCGGAGAGATCGATGCGCACGCCGGTGTGCCCGGCGAAGGCCATCTCGCAGATGGCGGCGAACAGGCCGCCGTCGGAACGGTCGTGATAGGCGTAGGCGAAACCGAGTTCGTTCAACGCCTGAATCACGTGAAAAAACAGTCGCAGCACCCGCGGGTCATCCACGTCCGGGGCCTCGTCGCCGATCTGTCCGTAAACCTGCGCCAGCGCCGAACCGCCGAGGCGGTTGGCGCCCTTGCCGAGATCGACCAGGATCAGGTCGGTCTCGCCCTGGTCAGTGCGCAGCTGCGGAGTAAGCGTCCTGCGCACGTCCATGACCGGGGCGAATGCCGTCACGATCAGCGACAACGGCGCGGTCACGGCGCGCTGCCCGCCGTCGCTGTCCTGCCACACGGTTTTCATCGACATCGAATCCTTGCCGACCGGAATCGAAATGCCAAGCACCGGACACAATTCTAGCGCCACCGCGCGCACGGTGTCGTACAGCGCGGCGTCCTCGCCCGGATGGCCGGCGGGCGCCATCCAGTTGGCGGAGAGCTTTACATCCGGGAGTTTCTGGATGCGTGCCGCGGCCAGGTTGGTGAGCGCCTCGCCGATTGCCATGCGCCCGCTGGCGGCGGCATCGATGAGCGCCAGCGGCGTGCGCTCGCCCAGGGCCATGGCCTCGCCGGTGTAACCCTCGTAGCCGCTGGCGGTGACCGCCACGTCGGCCACCGGCACCTGCCACGGGCCGACCATCTGGTCGCGGCACACCAGCCCGGACACGGTACGATCGCCGATGGTGATGAGAAAGGTTTTATTGGCGACGGTCGGAAGCCGCAGCACGCGATAGGCCGCTTCCTTGAGATCGAGGCCCTTGGTCTTGAAGCGCTCGAGCTTGCGCTTGACGTGCTGAACGTTGCGCTGCATTTTCGGCGGCTTGCCGAGCAGAACGCCGAGGTCCATGTCGATCGGTGTCGCCATGCGTTCGGCGAGTGTTTCATCCGTCGTCAGGTTCCGGTTCGATCTGAAGTAGCCGTCTTCCAGCACCAGATGTTGTGCTTCGGTGGCTTCGCCGACGACGGCGTAGGGGCAACGTTCGCGCTCGCACAGCGCGCGGAAAGTTTCGATCTGCTTTTCGTCCACGGCCAGCACGTAGCGCTCCTGCGCTTCGTTGCACCAGATTTCCATGGGCGACATCCCGGGCTGGTCGTTCGGCACCGCGCGCAGGTTGAATTTGCCGCCGCGGCCGGCGCCATTCACCAGCTCCGGCAACGCGTTGGACAAACCGCCCGCACCGACATCGTGAATGGAAAAGATGGGATTCTCCTCGCCCAGTGCCCAGCACTGGTCGATGACTTCCTGGCAGCGCCGCTGCATCTCGGCGTTGGAGCGCTGCACCGAAGCGAAATCGAGTTCCTCGTGGCTGGTGCCGGTGGCCATGCTCGAGGCCGCGCCGCCGCCGAGGCCGATCAGCATCGCCGGCCCGCCGATGACGACGATCTTCGCGCCCGTCGGGATTTCGTGCTTGTGGACATGCTGCGCGCGGATGTTGCCGAGGCCGCCAGCGAGCATGATCGGCTTGTGATAGCCGCGCACCTCGTCGCCGACTTCCATCTCGAAAGTGCGGAAATAACCGCCGATGTTCGGGCGGCCGAATTCGTTATTGAAGGAGGCGCCGCCGATGGGGCCCTCGAGCATGATAGCCAACGCGCTGACGATGCGTCCGGGCTTGCCGTGATCCTGTTCCCACGGCTGCTCCGCACCGGGGATGCGCAGGTTGGATACGGAAAAACCGGTGATGCCGGCCTTGGGCTTGGCGCCGCAACCGGTCGCGCCCTCGTCGCGGATCTCGCCGCCGCTGCCTGTAGCCGCGCCGGGAAACGGCGAAATCGCGGTCGGGTGGTTGTGCGTCTCGACCTTCATGAGGATGTGCGTATCGTCCTCGTGATAGGCATAAACGCCGCTGCCCGGCTCGGGGAAAAAACGCCCGATGTGCCCGCCCTCGATGACCGCGGCGTTATCCTCGTAGGCGCTGAGCGTGCCCTTGGGATTGGCGGCGTGAGTGGTGCGGATCATACCGAACAGTGAATGTTCCTGCGGCTTGCCGTCGACGATCCAGTCGGCGTTGAAAATCTTGTGGCGGCAGTGCTCGGAGTTGGCCTGTGCGAACATCATGAGCTCGACGTCGGTGGGATTGCGTCCGATGCGGGTGAAGTTCTCAACCAGATAATCGATTTCGTCTTCCGACAGCGCCAGTCCCCACTCGCGATTGGCCTCGACCAGCGCCTGCCGCCCACCGGCGGTCACGTCCACCACGCGCAGGGCAGTGGGCGCGTCCTCGCGGAACAGCTGCGCGGCCTGCGCAAGATCGGGCAGCACGTTCTCCACCATGCGGTCGTGGATCAGCGACACCAATACTTCACGCTCGGGAGCCGTCAGCGGATTGCCGTCGGTTTTCGTGAAATACCAGGCAACGCCGCGCTCGAGGCGCCGGATCTGCTTGAGGCCGCAGCAATGCGCGATATCGGTGGCCTTGGTGGACCACGGCGATATGGTGCCGAGACGCGGAACTACCAGCAACAGCTCCCCGTCCGGTTTCGCCTGCGTATCAGCCTTGGGGCCGTAAGTCAGCAGACGCGCCAGCACCGTCTGCTCATTCGTCCTCAGTTCGCCGTCGAGCGCCGCAAAATGCCAATAGAGTGCCGTGACGTTGGCGACGGTTGGCACGCGCGTGCGCATTTCCGCCAGCAGTTTGTCGCGCCGGAACGGCGACAGCGCCGGAACGCCGCGCAGCGACAGAATCGGCGGGGCCTTCGAGGCTTCGGGCATCCTGTTCTTCATGCGTTCGGCTATACCCAGACCTGGGATACGTTGTAAAAGGCCAGTCCTTCGTCCTGCTCGGCGACGTCGACCCATTCCGGCTCACAGTCCACGGCGCGCGCCAGCGCCGCGCGCGCCAGCGCCGGCGTGTTGTTGGTCTCGCTCAAATGCGCCGCCGCCACGTAGCGCAGGCGTGGCGTAGCGATTTGCGACAACAAGCGCGCCGCCACGCCGTTTTCCAGATGACCGTGTTCGCCGGCGATGCGCGCCTTGAGCGACGGTGGATAGGGCCCGTCGCGCAGCATGCGCGCGTCATGATTGCATTCAAGCACGAGCGCATCGCACTCGCCCAGCATTTCCACGACATGCGAGGTGATGGAACCGATGTCGGTGAGAAAACCGAAGCGCGTGTCGCCGTCCGTAAATACAAACTGGCACGGTTCGCGCGCGTCATGCGGTACCGGGAAGGGCTGCACCTCGATATCGCCGATGGCAAAGCGTTCATGCGGATTGATCAGACGGATGTCGGCGTCCGCATCGAACTGGCCCTTGAGGGCGGAGAAAGTTCCGGCGGTCATCCACACCGGCACGCCAAAGCGGCGCGCGCAACTGGCAACGCCGCGGCAATGATCGCCGTGCTCGTGGGTGATGAGAATGGCGCTGAGCTTGTCGGGGCTCCGGTCATGGCGTTCGAAGCGCAGCGCGGTTTCGCGCGCCGAGAATCCGCTGTCGAGCATCAGCAGCGTGCGACCGCATTCGATCAGCGCGGTATTGCCGCGGCTGCCGCTGCCGAGGATGCCGAACCGCAGTCCGGCGCGCTCAGCCTGTGTCCGTTTGCCCGATTTCCGCAGTCGCCACCCGCCTATTTCAATTGATCGTAAAGCAGAGTCAGGATTCGTTCGCTCGTCTTGGATTGCTCCGGCGT
>DATICK010000047.1:0-21296 GCA_035456865.1 Sulfuricaulis sp. | reverse complement strand
GAGTTCTTCTTTTTCCTTGCGCGACAGCAGTCGCAGCGAGCATTCGCGGATCAGCGCCTGGGATCGGCTGCCACAGAGTTCCTGGTAGCGGAGAGTGACCGGACGGCGGCTGCGGGTGTAGCGCGAGGCCGTTCCGTCGTTGTGCTGATGCTGGCGGCGTTCGAGATTGTTGGTGATGCCGGTGTAGAACGAGCCATCGCGACATTCCAGGATATAGACGAACCAGGGCGGTTCCGCAGCAGCAGCGCCATCCCGTGCAGGTTCGGATCGGTCATCCATGTGACGGGCAATCAGTTGAGGTTGGCGACGATTTGCTTCAATTCAGCGATACGTCGGTGTGCGTCGGGCGCATCGCCGGCGCCGGGCCGCAGCATGAGGTAGGATTGATAGTCCTCCAGCGCCGCGCGGAAGCATTCCAGGTGCTCGTAGATGCGGCCGCGATCGCGGATCTCGTCCGGTTGATCGGGCTGAATCAATAGAATCCGGTCGATGACAGTGAGCGCCTTTTCATATCGTTCACGCCGCAGATATGTGCCTTTGAGGTTGCGCAGCATGCGCACCAGAATTTCCTTCTTGCCGGTTGCAGTGAGCAGACGCTCAAGCGGTGCGCTCGTGCTGTCGGTCGATGCTCCGTAGGTTTCCTCGAGCATTTCCACCAGATCTTCCTTGCTCATCAGGCTGCCGCCGGAGAAAGGGTCCAGCACCACCTCGCCTTCACGGGTGGAAAACTTGACCAGAAAATGTCCAGGGAAAGACACGCCCTTGAGCGGCAAGCCCAGGCGCCGGCCGACTTCCATGTAAATGATGGAGAGTGTGATCGGGATACCGCGTTTGCGATCCAGTACTTCGTTGAGAAAGCTGTTGCGCGGATCGTCGTAGTCGTCGGTATCCCCGGAGAAACCCTGCTCCACGAACAGGAACTGATTGAGGGTCACCAGGGTATCCTCGAGGCCGGCCTGTGCAGGCAACCTCTGCTGCACGCTCGTGGCCAGTTCATCGATCTGCCGCAGGTAGGCATCCACGTCCAGACCGGGGTATTCATCCATGGCAATAAGCAGTGCTGCTTCCGCCAGGTTCATCTCCTGTTCGGAGGTTTTGGCGAGCTTGGCCAGTCGTTCGTGCATTCGTGATTCCATGATCGGCCGTTCCGTGACGGCGGGGTTGCTCTGAAACTAAGACTAAGAGTAGCAGACGCATGCAGGAGTAAATGGCGCACTGGCAAGCGGTGAAACGCGCAGCCATTCATATAGTTGAAGGTGTTTCCTGGAGTGAAACTGAAAAAAGCGGGGCGAGGAAAACGTTTATCCGGGACGCGCCGGGATGATGGCAATTTCCGTTGTATTGTCTATCGAGGTTTCCGGCGCGGCGAACTGGCGATTGACGGTTACTCGTACCATGGGTTCCGTTAGCGCCGTTTCCCAGTTCCCCCCGCGTGTACGCAGCCAGGAGAGCAGCTTACGCACGTCAGTAATCGATGCGGGCAGGCTTATCTCCTCGGAGGAAGATCCGAGTTTGTCCACGAGATTCGCGAAGTAAAGAATTTTTGCCATGGTGATGTTTCAAGACAGCCTCAGTTCAGCGTTTGTTGTGCCGCAATTTTGTCAGAATTCCAGCCGAATAGTGTCGCGATACGGCAATTTTCGCCGGCAGTCCGCGGAATTTTTCAGCTTGAAACAAGGACCTGCGGATTGGCACATAAAATGCACGCCTAATCAAGTAATTATATATAAGAAACTACCGGGACAAGCGCTGAAATCTCTTACAAGACGGCGAGTCTCGCGGCATGTTGTGGGGCACCTGGCGGCATTCAAGCGGCCGGGCGATTCGTCTTTCAATCAGGACAGGGAAGTTCCGAGGTAAGAATGAAGTGTACCCTGTTCTGATCATCGAGATATCCGCGACGTTACGGCACGCCGTGCATCGGCTGCTGAAGGCGAGCGGGCATGCCGTCACCACGGCGAACACCTACGAAGAAGGTCTGGAGCAGCTGAAGGACCGGAATGCCGTGCGCCAGTACGCGGCGGTGATTTTCGGCCATCCGGTTGAACGCAACCGGCACGCCAACGAACTGCTGATGCGCCTGCGTCTGCCGGATTGCCGCGATCTCCCCGTGCTCGTGTTGGCACACGCCACTGATTCTTCCCTGCTTGACTGGACGACCCGACGCGCACGCACGGCGTTGCTGTTGTGGGACGACCATGCCGATTGTGTCGATTGTCTGTCGAAGTTGCTGACTGCCTCCGCGAAACGCGAGCAACTGGTATCCGATAAACAGTATATTCGTGTGCTGTTTGTAGATGACTCGCCCACGGTGCGGGCTTCATTCAAACAGCTGATGATGCGGCACGGTTATGAAGTCGACACGGCCGCGTCCGCCGCCGAGGCCATGGAGAAGGCGAAACAGCATCCGTACGATATTGCCATCGCCGATTACTCTCTGCCCGACAGGAAAGGTGACGACCTGTGCCGGCAATTGCGCGAGCATCCCCTGACGGTGGATATCACCATCGCCATTATCACCGGCAGTTATCGGGAGGAAGTGATTCGGGACTCGCTCGATGCCGGGGCCATGGAGTGCATGTTCAAGACCGAAGCCAGCGCCCTGTTTCTTGCGCGCCTTGCCGCCATGAGCCGGGCGGTGAGTGTGCGCAAGCGGATGGCGGCGGAACATCAGCGGCTGGCGGGTATCCTGGGTTCCGTGGGCGACGGGGTCTACGGCGTCAACCGCTCCGGGCAGGTTACTTTCATCAATCCCGCTGCGCGCAACATACTGGGTTATGGCGACCAAGACCATCTCATCGGTCGCTCGGCGCACAAGTTGTTTCATCACACGCATGAAGACAGGACCGCCAATCCTCCGGAGGATTGTCTGCTGCAGCAGGCCTACAGTGCCGGTAATGAACTGCGCGCCTGGTCCACGGTGTTCTGGCACAAGTCCGGCATGCCAATCCCGGTGGAATGCACGGTGTATCCGATGCAGATCAAGGGGCAGCTCGAGGGTTCGGTAGTGGCGTTCCGCGATATCACCGAGCGACGCATCCTTGAGCGTGAGTTGCTGTGGCAAGCCAACCACGACCCGCTGACAAAACTGTACAATCGCAGCTGTTTCGAGAAGCAGCTGGAAAGCGAGGTTAGCCGGTTGAAACGCAGCGAGGAGGTGAGCACGCTCGTCTATCTCGACCTCGACCGTTTCAAGCACATCAACGACACCGCCGGACACGCGGCCGGCGACCGGCTGCTCGTGGAGATCAGCCAGCAGCTGCAATCGCGCATGCGCGATTCCGACATGCTCGCGCGCCTCGGTGGTGACGAGTTCGCCATCCTGATGCATAACGTGGACCGGGAAAGGGTTTTTGCCACCGCGGAGAGCTTCCGCGAGATTCTCGACCAGTACACCTTCATATACGGCAACCGCAACTATAAGGTCAATGGCAGCGTCGGGGTGGCGCTGATCGACCGGAACACATCCTCATCCGGC
Organism: Sulfuricaulis sp.; assembly: GCA_035456865.1. Classification (GTDB taxonomy): domain Bacteria; phylum Pseudomonadota; class Gammaproteobacteria; order Acidiferrobacterales; family Sulfurifustaceae; genus Sulfuricaulis. The sequence goes on along the minus strand of DATICK010000047.1, from coordinate 17,818 downwards.
GATGCTCTCGCCAACGCAGATATCGCCTGTTACATCGCCAAGGGCAAGGGCCGTAACCAGACGCACCTGTACTGCGCGGAGAACGACCAGAAAGTGGCGATGAACCTCGAGCTCGGCTGGTCGGCGCGATTGCAGGATGCCCTGCGCGACGACAACTTCGTGCTTCACTATCAGCCGATTCTGGCGCTTGCCGGTCTGGACAGGCGGGAGGTCACGGACCAAACAACCAATCTCTGGCGGCGAATATCGCAGACATCCCAGCATGTCGCGCCGCACTATGAAGTGCTGGTCCGGCTGGTGAACCCGCGTGGCGATATCGTCTATCCGGGTGCTTTTCTGCCGACCGCGGAGCGTTTCGGTCTCGTGCAGCAGATCGACACCTGGGTGCTGACGCATGCCGTTAAAAAGCTTTCAGAACTGAACAAGCTCGGCGGCAGCGCGACCTTCACTATCAATATCTCCGGCCATTCGCTGAATGCCGAAAACCTGGTGCCGTTGTTGCACACCCTGCTCGAGAAGTATCAGCTCGCGGCCGGTTGCCTCGTGTTCGAGATCACCGAAGCCAGCGCCATCGCCAACGTCGATGCGGCCAAGAAATTGATCAATGAATTGCGCGGTTTCGGCTGTCGCTTCGCACTAGACGATTTCGGCAGCGGATTCAGTTCCTTCTTCCACCTCAAGCACCTGCCGGTGGATTTCGTGAAAATCGACGGTCAGTTCGTGCAGGGCATGGGCACCAATCCCGCCGATCGCGCGATTGTCGCCTCGATCAATGATATCGCGCATTCCTTCGGCAAGCGCACCGTCGCCGAATTTGTCGAAAGTGCCGACGTTCTGAAGATGTTGCAGGACTCCGGTGTCGATTATGTGCAGGGCTACTACATTTCACCGCCCACGAGTGATCTGCCGACGATCGACCTGCGCCGTCCGGACGCCATTGGCCACGCCTGAAAACGCATAGTTAGGGCGTGAAACAATCGAGATCGTCGGCGAACGCCACGGGTCCCGTGTATTGCTTTTTGATCGAATCCAGTGTTTCGGTTTCGCGCCCCAGCGTGCGGCGCATGCGGTGCGACAGCACCAACTGTTTCACGCCGGCCTCATGGGCGATGCGACCGATGATTGACGGCGGCATGTGCAGGCGGCGCTCGACCCCGCTGGCGCCCTCAGGCACCGCGTTGTGGGCAACCAGAAGGTCGGCCTGCCGGGCGAGCTGTTCCAGATGATCGCCTTCGCCGTTCGTGTCACCACTGAAGACAATACTTTTACCGCCGGTTTCGATGCGCCAGGCGAGCGCCGGTATCGACCCGTGGGCAACGGCGGTGGCGGAGGTTTTCAGGCGATCGTTGGCAAAAACAGACCAGATTTTGTCGCCGGCCTTGCGCGGCGCGCGGATTTTGTCGCGTTTTTCCCCGACATCCCGGGGCTGCAGCTTGTAGGTATTGCTGCTCATCGGGCTTAGGAAATCGCCCAAGTATCGATAAGCACCGCGCGTGCTGTCAAACAAAGTGCGCATGAACGCCACGGTTGAGGGCATGAACTTGTTGCCCGCGGGACCGTAGACCGGCAACGGACGGGAGCGGTCTTCGAAGAAAGACGATTTGATCAGTGCCGGCAGGTCGGCGGAGTGATCGACATGCAGGTGGGTGAACAGGATCACATCGAGATCCGAGACGGTGGCCCCGGATTCGCCAAAGCGCAGCGCCGCCCCGCCGCCGATGTCGACCAGCACGCGCGGCTTGCCGCTGATCCAGACAAGGTAGCTGCTCGAGGCGCGCTTGTCCGCCAGTTCCGGGCCACCCGAGCCCAGCACCTGGACCGCGATCTCCGCCGTGCCGCAGGCCGGGGCGGCGACGGCGGGCATCCACGCGCCGCACAGCAGGACTATGACGATGCGCGCGATCACGCCGGCTCCGTACGCTGGATGTGGTCGAGGCGGATGGTCAGGGTATCGCCCGCGGTGGTGCGACAGACGAGAAATTCTTCATGATTGACCGTTTTGAGATCGAGCGGCAATACCACCTGATCGTAGTGCACGTTGGCGTCGTGCCAGCGCAGATGCAGTTTCTGCCGGTGCAGTATGGCGGTCTCGTATTCCGAGTAGCGCGCGCAGGCGATGGGTGCGTACGGATCTTGATCGCGTGGCTCAGTCATTGTCGCGTTGCGTCTCCAGTCCCGTGAGTTCGCCGTCCACATCGACCTCGATCCGACAATTTTGTCTGGAACAAAATTGGACGCGCTTTAGCGCGCCCGTAGGGGGCGCGCCAAGGATGGCGCGCCTCAAACACGATCGGGCGGCAGCAGACATAACAGTTCTCAGTCATTTTCGCGTTGCACCTCGAGACTAGCCAGCTCGCCGTTCACGTCGATCTCGACTTGAAACACGATCGGGCGGCAGCAGACATAGCAGTCCTCGATGTATTCCTGGCTACCGCCCGAGACATCGATTTCGGTCTCGAACGTCTCGCCGCAGTACGGGCACTGCACGCTTTGCTGATTGTTCACCGCACGAGTTTATCAGTGTTTGCCCGGCCCCCAGGCAGGTCCCGCGCGTCCGCTTGCTTCGGGCCGGGGGAAGACTTATGCTGAGTGAGAACAAAAGGAGAACATATTATGACAGGACGAATGAGCGTAAGCGAATAGGGCTTCATTTATGCCAACCGACCGTTCCCGCCAGGTGTATGACTTCGTCCGCGCCTACAGCGCGCGCCACGGCTACGCGCCCAAGCTGCGCGAGATCGCCGAGCATCTCGGCATCGCCTCGCGCGGCGTCGTGCACCGCCACCTGCGCGCGCTGGAGGACGAAGGGTTCATCCGTATCGAGCCGGACCGCGCGCGCGGCATCCGTCTGTCCAAGGGCCGGGCGGCCGCGACGCGGCCATTGGCGCTGCCCCTGCTCGGGCGTATTGCCGCCGGACGTCCGATCGAGGCCATTCCCGGCGAGGACGAAGTCGACCTCTCCGAATTCTTCGTCAACCGCGACCGCTTTGTGTTGCGGGTGCAGGGCGATTCCATGATCGAGGACGGCATTCTCGACGGCGACATGGTGATCGTGGAAAAGCGCGAGACGGCGGAGAACGGCGAGATCGTCGTGGCGCTCATCGACGGTATCGAAGCCACGCTCAAGCGCCTGCAGAAGAACCACGACGGTAGCGTGACCCTGCGACCGGCGAACGGCCAGATGCCGCCCATGCGTTACCCCGCCGCGCGCGTGCGTATTCAAGGGGTGGTGGTGGGGCAATTCCGTTCTTACCGCTAAAAATTGATCTTTTGCCCGATTACTTCGTTGCGTCGCTTGCTCGAATGCTCATTGACTGTCACGTCAACTCCGCTTCTCGCAAGCTCCGCGCCTCGTACTCGGCCAAAATTTCTAATTGTTAGAGGCGACGAGAATATCGAGAGCATCATGAACGAACTTACTTGTTACTGGCCGCGGGCCATCATTCACATCGACATGAACGCCTTCTTCGCATCGGTCGAGCAGCGTGATTTTCCGGAACTGCGTGGCAAACCCATCGGTGTCACCAACGGCGAAGTCGGCACCACTTTGATTACCTGTTCGTATGAAGCGCGTGCCTGGGGCGTGAAAACCGGCATGCGCGTGTACGACGCGCGCCGACTGTGCCCCGGTCTGATCCAGCGTCCGGCGCGGCCGAAGGTTTATGCCGGGATTTTCACGCGCATCGTGCACGCGCTCCAGGACATCAGCCCCGACGTGGAAGTATTCAGCGTGGACGAGGCGTTCATCGACGTCACGCACTGTCAGCGCCTGCACGGTAACCCCGAGCATATCGCGTATCTCACGCGACAACGTGTCCACGAGATCAGCGGCGGACTGCCCTGTTCCATCGGCGTGGCCGTGACCAAATCCACCGCCAAGAACGCCTCGGACATGAAGAAGCCCAATGGTCTGACCGTGATTTCTCTGTGGGAGGCGCGTGAGCGTCTGGCCGATGTGGCGATGAAAAGAGTATGTGGTCTCGGCCCGAACATCGCCGAGTTTCTGTCGTTGTACGGCGCGCGCATCTGCGGCGACGTTACGCGCCTGCCCATGACCATGCTCGCGCGTCGTTATGGCGTGACCGGAAAATATCTGTGGCTGGCGTGTAAGGGGAAGGATGCGGAGCCGGTGGCACCCGATGTCGCGCCACCCCAGTCCGTCGGCCACGGCAAGGTATTGCCGCCGCACACGGCCTCGGCGGGTGTCATCGAGATCTACCTGCGGCACATGTGCGAGAAAGTGGCCGCGCGCCTGCGTCGCTACGACATGCAGGCGGGCCGACTGCACATCGGCCTGCGGCTTGAGACGCCGGGCGAGGATATTGGGCAACTGTTCAACTTGGCGTATGGGCCACCCGATGGCCGGCGTCTGTTCGAACTGGCGCAGAAATTTCTCCGGCATTGCTGGCACGGCGCGGCCGTGACCCACGTCCAGGTGACGGCGCTGCATCTGCGTTCCACTTCCGGCCAACTCGAGCTTTTTTCCGACGCCGATACGCGCGCGCTCAACCGCTTCAGTACCATCGACTGCATCAACCTGCGGTATGGCGAGTTCGCCGTCGCTCCGGCCACTTTGCTCGAACGTTCCACCATGCCTAACGTCATCGCTCCCGCCTGACGCCCGGATGGACACCGACAGCACATCCCGGAATAAGTCCGCGAAAGGCCGCGGCGCCGGATCGAATCCCGAAAGCCGGTTCGAACGGCTGAACCGTGACCCGTACGACGACGGATGGGCCGTGGAGGAAGAGATTCCGCCGCTCCGTACCACGGTGCGTATCGAACAGTGCCGCACGATCATCGCGCACAACGATTCGCCCGATATTCCCTTCGACCAGTCCATCAATCCTTATCGGGGCTGTGAACATGGCTGTGTCTACTGCTACGCCCGCCCCAGCCATGCCTACCTCGGGCTCTCGTCCGGGCTCGATTTCGAGGCCAAGTTGTTCGCCAAAACCAACGCCGCGGAACGACTGCGCACCGAGCTGGCCAGGCCCGGTTATGAGTGCCATACCCTGGCGCTCGGCACCAATACCGATCCCTATCAGCCGATCGAGCGGCGCTACCGCATCATGCGCCAGATCGTCGAAGTGTTGGCCGAATGCGAACACCCGCTGTCGATCGTCACCAAGTCGGCGCTGATCGAGCGTGATCTTGACCTGTTGGCGCCGATGGCGCGCAAAGGCCTGGTGCATGCCTTCGTCTCCATCACCACGCTCGACCGGACGCTGGCACGCCGCCTGGAGCCGCGCGCCGCCGCGCCCGCGCGGCGGCTTGAAACCCTGCAGCGGTTGGCCGCCGCTGGAATTCCGGTCGGCGTGATGGTCGCGCCGGTCATACCGGCACTGAACGATAAAGACATCGAAAATATTCTGGAGCAGGCACGCGCCGCCGGCGCCCGTTGGGCGGGATATGTATTATTGCGCCTGCCGCACGAAGTAAAGGATTTGTTCCGCGAATGGCTGGCGCGGCATGAGCCGCTCAGGGCGGAACACGTCATGAGTCTGGTACAGGGAGCACGCGGCGGGCGAGACAACGACCCCCGCTTCGGCGCGCGCATGCGCGGCACGGGCGTTGTCGCCGATCTCGTCGAAAACCGCTTTGGTGTGGCCTGTCGGCGTCTCGGCTTTAATCAAGACGAGTGTTCACTGGACCATGCGCGCTTTCGTCCACCCGCGATTAGCCCCCAGCTCGTTTTGTTCTGACGCCCAAAAAAGGAGCCGGCATTCTTACCGGCTCTTTTTTTTGAAGCAGGAGCTGTCATTTCTTGATATAGAAACGGAACACGCCGCGTGAATCCTCGGTCATGGCGAGCAGCTTGTGGCCCGTGGTCTTGATCCAGGTATTGACCTCGAGCGGCGCCGCGCGGCAGTCGCTGATGAGCTTGATATTCTGGCCGGTACGTATTTGGACCATGGTCTTGCTCGCCTCCAGCACTGGTGTGGGGCAATGACTTCCAACAACGTCCACCGACCTTTCCACCGGCCAGAGGTCGCCTTTCAGAATAAAGAAGCCGAAGCCCTTGGGACGTGTCCGGTCGATGAACAGAAGCTGGTTGTTCGTCTGTTTTGCCCAGACGTGGAGATCGTTTTCAATGCCCGGATAGTCGCTGATGAGCAGGAGAACCTGTCCTTCCTCGACGGTGCGCAGTGCCCGGCGCAACGAGGGCAAGGGTCCGGGGGAGGCCAGCCCGTTCAGGTCGAGCGTGGCCTGCGGCTTGATGTCGGGCATGGCGTGGGTCTTGGTATTCGCTGTCATGGCTTTTACCTCAGTTATTTCCTTGGGGACTTTCCCTGGTCGTTCATATCTGCAAGGTGCATGCCAGGGCCGTGGGAGCGTTTTTTTGAAGGCATTTCCAAGGTTTGCCCGAACCGGACGGCAGGGTAATGGGGCTTAGGATGCCATCGAAGCGGCATGACTGACAAAAATGGCCGTGTATACGGTTATTGCCGAGACCAGGCTTCGGTACTGGCATGGAACTTGAAGCATCTGCACGCATAACAAGCCAACGGAGTGCCTGCATGAATCCGACTGTTCTCCTATTGGACGACAGCAAGGAGAATCTGGAAATACTGAAACGGATGCTCAAGGGATTGCCGGGGATGGAAACCATCACCATGCTGTGTTTCAGCGCCGGTGAACAAGCGCTGGCCTGGTGCCGCGCCAACGAACCTGACATTTGTGTGGTGGATTACAACATGCCAGGCATGGACGGCATCGAGTTCCTCATGGAAGTTCGCAAGCTGCCCCGATTCAAGGGCATCCCCATGGTCATGGTCACCGGTTCGTGCGAAAGCGACATCCGGCAACGCGCATTGGCGAACGGGGCCAATGATTTTCTGACACGGCCGGTCGATCCGGAAGAGTTCCGCGCGCGCCTCGGCAATCTCCTGACGCTGCGAATGAGTCTCACCAGCCCGCTCGACCGGGCGGAGCGGCTGGCGCGCGACGTGGAACTCCTGGCGCGTCAATCGCTCGAGCGCGAGCACGAACAGATCATCTACAAGCTCTCCCAGATCAGCACGTCGCGTGACGAGGAGACAGGCAATCACATGCATCGCGTGGCGCACATCTCGCGTCTGATCGCACAGGAGCTCGACCGCGACGCCCAGTTCTGCGACATGATTTACCTGGCGGCACCCATGCACGATATCGGCAAGGTCGGGATACCGGACAAGGTCCTGCTCAAGCCTGGCAAGCTTACTGCCGAGGAATGGGAGGTCATGAAGACACACACTACCATCGGTTATGAAATGCTCAAGGATTCGAGTTCATCGTTATTGCGGATGGGGGCGGACATCGCTCACTCGCATCACGAGAAATACAATGGTCAGGGTTATCCTTGGGGACTGATGGGCGAGAAAATTCCGGTGGTGGGGCGGATTGTCGCCGTGGCGGACGAACTGGATGCCTTGCTATCCGTGCGTCCGTACAAGCAGGCGTGGAATTTCAAGGATGCACTGGAACATCTGCGTCACGAGCGCGGCCGGCATTTCGATCCCGATTGCATCGACGTCATGCTGCGGCACATCGACACCATTCTGGACATCCAGAAGAAATTTGCCGACGAGCCCTCCGTGCCTGTTGCCGACAGACACCCGCTTCGCCGCGGGGCGGCCTAGAACTTCCTTCGAAAGGCCTAATGTGCCGATGCAGGCAAAGCACCCGCCGCCGGATCCGGCTTGTCGTATTTTTGCCTGTACCACATCAGCCCCAGGCGTTCGCGCAGCGCGGTGCTGCTTAGCTGCAGGCCATGGGCGGAAGGGAAATATCCCAGCGTTTCGCGCTCTGCCTTGTTGAGAGTGGTGAATCCCATGGGTGCGGGAATGGTGTCGACTCCGAGGTTCTCGAATACCCATACCGCGCGCGGCATGTGTGCGGCATGGGTGACGAGATAGACGCGGCGTATTCCGGCCTCCGCCAAGAGCGTCCTGGAATACTTGGCGTTTTCGAAGGTATTGGCCGATTTGTCTTCGATCCATCTGACTTCCACCCTGAAATCGCGCGTCAGCGCCGTCTGCATCAGCGTCGCTTCCGCGACCTTTTCGCCATAGGGCGCGCCGCCGCTCACCAGAATCGGCAGCCCCGTGAGGCGGTGCAGGCGCGCACCATAGCGTAAGCGCTCCAGCGTATGCCGGTTTACGCTGTCACCTTCGCCATACTCCGCCGCATCGGTGTAACGGCCGCCCCCCAGTATCACGATAGCCCCCGGCGGCGGTCCGGCATCGGCCGCGGTGGGGAGCCGCAATGGCGGGAACCGCGTCTCAACGCCTCGCGTTAGCTCATAGCCAGTGAACGGCAGGCTCAGGATCAGCAGCGCCGTCAGGCTTAGCGCAACAATCAGGCTCCCCGCGAGCATCCAGCGTATCTGGATGAGAAATCCCAGCAGCGCCAAGACAATAATTACGCCCGGAGGCAGCAGTAATAGTGCTTGGATTTTGGGGGTAATTTCTACCATGAACGACAAGATGCGCGAAGCTGGGTTACGTTTATCAATGACAGGTCGAACGCAGCAAGGTTTCGGTCATGAATGACCGGACGAGCGAAGCAGAGCAGGGGTTCATTTTCGTTCGTCAGGGGGACAGACCGGCAGCCTGCTGTTCGGCGTGATAGGAGGACCGCACCATGGGACCGCTCGCGACATTGCGGAAACCCATTTCCCGGGCGACGCGAGCAAACTGTTCGAATTCCTCCGGCGTCACGAATCGCAGCACCGGCAGATGGTGCCGGCTCGGCTGCAGGTACTGACCGATGGTGAGCAGTTCGCAGCCGTGCGCGCGCAGGTCGCGCATGACTTCCATGATTTCCTCGTTCGTCTCCCCCAGTCCGACCATCAGACCGGACTTGGTCGGGACACCGGGATGACGTTGCTTGAAGCGCTGCAGCAGTTCCAGTGAATGTTGGTAATCGGCGCCCGGGCGCGCGGCCTGGTACAGGCGCGGCACGGTTTCGAGATTGTGATTGAAAACGTCAGGCAGGGCGTCGTCGAGTATTTCAAGCGCCGCGTCCAGGCGTCCGCGGAAATCCGGCACCAGGATCTCCACCGAGGTGGCGGGCGTGTGCCGGCGCACCGCGCCGATGCAGGCCGTGAAATGCGCCGCGCCACCGTCGCGCAGGTCGTCGCGATCCACCGAGGTGATGACGACGAATTTCAACTTCATCGCGGCGACGGCGCGCGCGAGATTTTCCGGCTCATCGGCGTCGAGCGGCAACGGCCGGCCGTGCGCGACGTCGCAGAACGGACAGCGGCGCGTGCACAGCCGGCCCATGATCATGAACGTGGCCGTGCCGTGGCTGAAGCACTCGCCGAGATTCGGGCACGAGGCCTCTTCGCATACCGTGTGCAGCGCATGCGCGCGCAGCAGATTTTTCAGCCGCCCAACCTCCGGGTGCGTCGGGCTTTTCGCGCGAATCCACGACGGCTTGCGCGTTGGCGCCTGTTCGACGACCTTGATGGGTATGCGCGCCACCTTGGCCGCGCCCTTTTGGTCGATGGCGGCGGTCACGCGGGGTTTGTCGTCATTCATGCTGTTCAAAAATGTAGCTCTGCTTCGTTCGTCTTGTCATTCTACGAGACCGGGGAGACGGCTTTCCGATGGTGTAATGAAGCCAGTATAACCCAGCTCGCTGATCAGCTGCTCAAGCCAGTCCTGCCCGGCCAAGGTCATGTCCCGGTGGACGCCAAGGTCTATCAGGCGTGTGACCGGCTGTGCCGGATAGCCGCAGGGATCGATATAGGAGAAAGGCGTCAGGTCCAGGTCCAGGTTGAGCGCGATGCCGTGATAGCTCGCGCCGCGGCGCACTCGCAAGCCCAGCGAGGCGATTTTGGCTCCGGCGATGTACACCCCGGGCGCCCCCGCGCGCCGCTCGGCCTGGATCTGCGCGGCTGCCAGCAGATTGATGACCGATTGTTCCATGGCGTTGACGAGACGTTTCGCGCCCCAGCCGCGGCGGCGTAGATCCATGAGGATGTAGGCCACGAGCTGACCTGGCCCGTGATAGGTCATATCGCCGCCGCGATCGCTGTAAACCACGGGAATGCCGTTTATGTGCGTGCGTGCGCCGCCGCGTCCCTTGAGTCCCATGGTGAAGACCGGCGGGTGTTCGAGCAGCCAGATTTCATCCGGCGTTTCCGGCGTGCGTGCCCCGGTGAAATCCTGCATGTCGCGAAACGCCGTGGAGTAATCCACACGCCCGGGCCGGCGCAGCACCACCGCATCGCCCGGCGTGGCATCGGGCGCCGGAGGCATCACTCCACCTTGCCTTGGATGAAGGCCTGCTTGTATTCCTTGTACAGGGCAAACATCCGCGCGTGCATCGGCCCTGGTTTGCCCGTGCCAACCGGACGACCGTCGATACGCGTGATCGGCAGAATCTCCTTGGTTGAGCTCGTCAGCCATACTTCGTCGGCGGTGCGCAACACTTCAATCCCGACCGGTCTTTCATCGCAGGCAATTTTGTTTGCATGCGCGATTTCGACGACCAGATCGCGCGTGATGCCCGGCAGGATATAAGGACCCTTGGGCGGCGTGACCAGACGGTCGCCGCTCACAATGAAAATATTGCTGGCCGCACCTTCCGTGACCACGCCGTCGCGCACCAGGATGGCCTCGACTGCGCCCTGCTCGATGGCCAGTTGGCGCAGCAACGCGTTGGCCAGCAGCGCGATGGCCTTGATATCGCAGCGCTGCCAGCGGATATCCGCGGTCGTGACCGCCGTCACGCCCTGCGACAGCTGTTCCGCCGGTGGATATTTGAGCGGCTGGGCATAGGCGAAAACCGTGGGGACGGGATTCGGCGGAAACGCATGATCGCGCGGCGCCACCCCGCGGGTGATTTGCAGGTAGATCGACTGATCGCTGGTCCCATGCTCCGCCATCAAGCGTGTGAATATGGTTTTCCATTCCTCGGTTGTGTGTGGATTACGCAGGTGGATGGCGGCCAGGCTCGCATCCAGTCGCGCGAGATGATGCGGCAGGCGGAACAGACGTCCGCCGAAAACCGGGATGACCTCGTAGACGCCATCGCCGAAAATAAAACCGCGATCGAAAACGGATACCCTGGCCTGTTCGGGCGGGAGAAATTGTCCGTCGAGATACACCTGTGACATGGTTGGCATCATAAAAAATAAGCAGTGGAAAACCGGCAGAATCCCCGCGACTATCCTCGTGTTGTGTTCAAACCGTTACTGTAACCAGAGTTGAATCTTGTCGATAGTGCGCTGCAAGAGATTACCTTCCCCTACCTGCTTGAGCGCCACCAGGGGATATTCCGCGAGCGGCTGCCGATCGAGATCGAGCGCAATCGTGCCCACGGCCTGACCCAGCTGGACGGGGGCATTCAGAGATTCCCTGACCGTTACCCGTGCGTGCAGTTTTTCATGCCAGCCGCGAGGAAGCGTCAGGTACAGATTCCGGCCCGCACCGAGCGGGATCGTGGACTGATCTCCCATCCATATCCGCGGACGGACGGCGGGGATATCCGCTGCATAAAGCAGACGCGTCTCGAAACGGCGGAATCCGTAGTCAAGCAGGCGTTGCCCGGATTCCACGCGCGCATTTTCATCCTGGGCGCCGAGCACCACGGCGATGAGGCGCATGCCGTCGCGGTGTGCCGAAGCAATGAGACAGAAACCCGCGGAACGCGACTGCCCGGTTTTCACGCCATCGACGGTCAGATCCCGCCACAGCAGCGCGTTGTGATTATACTGGGTAATCCTGCCGTCGCTGAATTCCTTCAGCGAAAACCAGCGGTAATATTCCGGAAATTCCCGGATCAGCGCCGCCGCCAGCCGCGCGAGATCGCGCGCCGTGGAGCCGTGACCTTTTTCGTCATGACCCGTGGCATTCACGAAGATGGTTTGGTCGAGGCCGAGCCTGTGCGCGGCGGCATTCATCTCGGCGACGAAATTTATTTCGCTGCCTGCTACCCGTTCCGCCAGGGCGATGGCCGCGTCGTTGGCGGAAAGCACGGTGAGCCCCTTGAGCAGCTCCTCGGCGCGGACACTGGATCCCGGTCGCAGGAACTGGCGCGCGCCTTTGGCGTTCCAGGTCTGCCGGCTGATGTCGATTTGGTCATCGAGTTTCAGGTTTCCGGATTTCAGTTTTCCGAACAGCACGTAGGCGGTCATCAGCTTGGTGAGACTCGCGGGCGGGAGCGGTTTGTCGGCGTTGCGTTCCGCCAGCACCTGTCCGCTGTCGTGATCCATGAGCAACCAGGCGGGAGCGGCGATATCCGGTGGCGGAACCTCGGGTGGCGCTGCCGCGACCGCACGGCCGCAGAGCAGTGCTGCGAATAGCAGGCCGGAAAATATTCGCAGCGGTATTGGGCGAAGTGATCCCAAGGCCACGATTACTCGACCACGATCCGGGCATCGGGCACCCCGAGCTGCGCCGCGCGCTCCGTCAGCCGGTCACCTTCCTCCACATTGGTCAGCGGCCCGACGCGCACGCGGTAGACGCGCGTGGCTTCCGGCCCGTTCCCCTTGGCCGTCTGTGACGACTGGATGGAAATCGGACGCAGCGCTTCGCGTTCCAGACGGTTGCGCAGACTGGCGGCGTTGTCCCATTGCGTGAACGCCCCTACCTGAAGATACAGTTTCGGGCTCGTCGCGGTCGCCGGCGCCGAAGAAGACAACTCCTCGGCGGCCACGGCAGGTGCGATGACCTGAAGCGGGTAAGTCTTGACCTGCGCCACCTGTGTCGCCGGCTCATCCGGGCTGACGGCCTCGACTTCCACCACGCCGGTGCCGGTGCCGAGAATGCCGAGTCGGGCGGCCGCGGCATAGGACAGATCGATCAAGCGGTTGTGCAGGAACGGCCCGCGGTCGTTGACGCGAACGACGACGGACCGGCCGTTCTGCAGGTTACGCACCCGCGCGTACGAGGGCAGGGGCAGGGTCTTGTGTGCCGCCGTCATGGCGTACATGTCATAAGGCTCGCCGCTCGAGGTGCGCTTGCTGTGAAATTTCTTGCCGTACCAGGAGGCGATGCCGCGCTCGCGGTAACCGCGGGAGTCCGTCAGGGGTAAATAGGTCACGCCGTAGACCACGTAAGATTTATTGCCCGTGGCGGAACGGGGTTCGGTTTTGGGCACCGCGTCCGGAATATTGGCGACGTCCGCGGGCGGGTTGGGCTCGGGACCATCGTCCTCGAAATAACCGCCGCTGCGCGACAGCGTGCCGCACGCGGACAACATCGCGAGCAGCGGCGCGAACAAGATCCAGCGCGGCATCATGGCGACGGCTTTGGCTCCATGTGTTGGCGTATCCTTTCTCCCAGCTCGTACACGGCCATGGCGTAACGTTTGTTGTGATTATAGCGTGTGATGACGTAGAAGTTGTTATACCCGAGACGGTAGAAAGGTCCGTACTCGCCTTCGAGCGAAATCAGCGCGGCGCGCCTCTCGGCGTTCTCGTGCCGGCGCGGGAAGATGCCGTAGCTGGCGAGCTGACGCAGCGGCAGCGTCGGTTTGATCCCGAGTTTCTCGATCCAGAAGTAACGCGTGCCTTCCAGGTTCGCATCGTCGGCCACGGGCGCGCCGGCCTCCCAGCCATGCTGCTTGAGATAAAGCGCGACGCTGCCGATGGCGTCCTCGGGGTCGTCGAGGATGTCGCGCGTGCCGTTGGCGTCGAAGTCCACCGCAAACCGGCGGTAATTGCTGGGCATGAACTGCGGCAAACCCATGGCCCCGGCGTAGGAGCCCTTGATGCCGCAGGCGTCGACGTCGAGCTCGCGCGCGAGCAGCAGGAACTCGGTCAGTTCGCGGCGGAAGAACGCCGCGCGCGCCGGATAGTCGAGCGTCAGCGTGGTGAGTGCGTCGACAATGGGGATATTTCCCTTGTTGCGTCCGAACTGGGTTTCCACGCCAATGATGGCCACGACGGTTTCCGGGGGCACGCCGTATTCCTCGCCTGCCCGCGTCAGTGCCGCCGCGTGTTCTTTCCAGAACCGGGCACCGCGCTGCACGTTTTCCTCGGTCAGAAAGATTTTGTTGTAATCGTACCATGGCAGCATTTCCTTGGGCCGCTCCATCGCCTCGATAATCTCGGGGCGTATATGAGCGCAGCGGAAGGTCTTGCGCAGTTTTTGCGGCGCGTAACCGTACTGCACGGCCATTTCATCGATCAGACTTTGCAGCGCCGGGTACTTGTCGACATTGAGGGCGTGGGCGCGCGGAATGACCGCGACCAGCAGGCCGGCGAGCAAGAACGCTCCCAGGTTGATAAAACGCGTGGACATTATTCCGCGATCTTGCGGTGGGTATGGATGCTCATGATAATGCCGAATGCGGCCATGACCGTCACGATCGACGTTCCGCCATAACTCATCATCGGCAGCGGTATCCCCACGATCGGCAGGATGCCGGTGACCATGCCCATGTTCACGAAGAAATAGAGGAAGAACATCAGGCTCAGACTGCCGGCGAGCAGGCGCGTGTAGCTGTCCTTCGCCAGATACGCGATCAGCATTCCGCGCGCCACGATGAACACGTAGATTGCCACCAGCAGCAGGCTGCCGATGAGCCCGAATTCCTCGGCGAACACGGCGAAGATGAAGTCGGTGGAGGACTCCGGCAGATAATCGAGATGCGCCTGCGACGAGTTGAGCCAGCCCTTGCCGTAGATGCCGCCCGAGCCCACCGCGATCATGGACTGGATGGTGTGATAGCCGGTGCCGAGCGGATCGGCCTCCGGATCGAACAGGGTGAAAATGCGCTGCCGCTGGTAATCGTGCAGATGATTCCAGGCGAACGGCGCGGCCACGGCGACGATGGCGAGCAGGGTCAGGATCACGCGCCACTGCATGCCGCCGAGGAACAGCACGAAGACGCCGGTGCCGAACACGAGCAGCGCAGTGCCGAGGTCCGGCTGCTTGATGATCATGAACGCCGGGACCGCCATCATGAGAAACGCGATGCCGAGCCGCGGCAGGCTTGGAGGGAGATTTTTTCGCGCCAGATACCAGGCGAGCATCATCGGGACCGCGATTTTCATGATCTCGGCCGGCTGGAATCGCAGAAATCCGAGATCCAGCCAGCGCTGCGCGCCCTTGCCGATCACGCCCAGCGCCAGCACGGCAATGAGCAGCAGCATGCCGGCGATGAAGATGTACGGCGACCAGCGTTCGTAAAACTCCGGGCGTATCTGCGCCACCACGAGCAACACGGTAAAGCCGAGGAGCAGCCGCAACAGGTGCCCGAGGGTGGCGTCCATGTCCCGGGCGCTGGCGCTGTACACCACGAACAGGCTGATGGCGGCCATGGCGAGAAGCGCATAGAACAGGGTTTTGTCGAGATGCAGGCGTTCGAGATTCATGTCAGTGACTATTTAACCGCAGATTAAATTAGACGTCCCGGTTTATTCATCGTTCTCCGTCGCCGGCTTCGCTTCGCCCGGCGCCGCGGTGGTTTTGCCGAGCAGCAGATAATCCATGACCTTGCGCGCGATCGGCGCGGCCACGGAACTGCCATGGCCGCCGTTTTCCACGATCACCGACACCGCCACTTTCGGATCGCCGACCGGGGCGAAGGAGACGAACAGCGCGTGGTCGCGATAGCGCTCGGGCGTGGCTTTTTCGCTGTAGGACTGGCCCTGGGCGACGGTTTTCACCTGCGCGGTGCCGGTCTTGCCGGCGATTTTATAGGGCGAGTTATAGCCGATGCCGTAGGCGGTTCCGCGGTTGGTGTGCACCACGTCGGTCAGGTTCTGTATCTGGATCTCGAGATTGTGCCGATCCTTGAGCGGTATCTGCATCGTGACCACGGGTTCGATTTCGCGCCGCGCCTGGGTCTTGGCGTCCACGACGGCGCGCACCAGATGCGGCTTCATGCGCACGCCCTGGTTCGCCAGCGCCGACATGGCGTCGGCGAGTTGCAGCGGCGTCACCAGGATCGAGCCCTGGCCGATACCGGTGATCACGGTCTCGCCCGGGTACCATATCTGTTTGCGTGCCGCCTTCCATTCCGGCGAGGGCAGGATGCCCTCGGATTCGTTGAACAGATCCACGCCGGTCTTCTTGCCGAAGCCAAATGGCGCCAGGAATTTCTTCATGCCATCGATATTCATGGCCACCGCCAGCTTGTAGAAATAGACGTCGCAGGACTGCACCACGGCGTCGTGCAGGGTCACCGCGCCGTGGCCGCCTTTTTTCCAGTCACGGAATTGGTGCGAGCTTCCCGGCAGGCTGAACCATCCGGGACAGAGCACCGGCCTGTCGGGGTTGAATCCGTCCTGCTCCAACGCCGCCAGCCCGAGGAAGGCCTTGATGGTCGAGCCCGGCGCATATTGGCCGTTGAGCACACGGTTGATCAGCGGCTTGTCCGGATCGTCGAGCAGGCCCTGGTAAGAATCCGGATCGATACCCTGTACGAAGGGATTGGGATCGTAGGTCGGCGTGCTGACAAACGCGAGAATGGCGCCGGTGGCGGGCTCCATGGCGATGACGGCGCCGCGGCGCTTGCCCAGCGCCTGCTCGGCCAAGGCCTGGAGTTTGGCATCGATGCTCAAGTAGAGGTTCTTGCCGGCCACCGGCGCAATGCGTTCGAGGATGCGCAGCGAGCGTCCGTGTGCGTTGGTCTCGACCTTTTCGAAACCGACCTGGCCGAGCAGGGTTTTTTCGTAGGTCGCCTCGAGGCCCAGTTTGCCGATGTACTCCATGCCGCGATAGGCCGCCTTGTCGATCTGTTCCTGTTCCTGTTCGTTGATGCGTCCGACGTAACCGAGGAAATGCACCCCGAGGCCCGTGAGCGGGTAGTGCCGCCGCAGCCGCGCTTCGATTTCCACGCCGCTGAAATACGTCCGCTTGACCGCCAACCGCGCTGCTTCTTCCTCGGTGAGGTGCGAGCGCAGCACGAGATTTTCGAATCGCGGACGTTCGCGCAACTGCTTGCGGAAATTCTTGAGGTCAGCTTCGTTCAGATTCACGATCTGGCCCAGTTCCTCCAACAGCGTGTTCATGTCGTCGACCTGCTCGGGGATGATCTCCAGCGTGTATACCGGATAGTTCTGCGCCAGAATCACCCCGTTGCGATCAAGGATCAGTCCGCGCGGAGGCTGGATCGGAATCGGCTTGATGCGGTTGGCCTGCGAAAGCGTTTCGTAGTGGCGATGCGCGAACACCTGCAGGTAGGCCAGACGCAGGACCAGCGCGAAGATCAGCGTGACGACGATGACGCCGATTATCGACAGCCGCGCGTTATACAGCCGGGTTTCCCGGAAGTGATCCTTGATCGGGATGTTGAGCATGAAGCTCCAGGAACCTCTAACGAATTGTCTGGGATACTAGGTGATGCTGCCGCGTCGCCGCAGATCGCGCAGGATCACGAACAGCCACGGCCACAGCAGGGCGCCGACGATGCTCGGCGTCCAGTAGATGAATGTCTCCGGCGCCTGGCCGATCGCGCCGCGTATCCACAATACCAGCAGCTGGTTGGCGATAAGCAGGCCGAATATCGATACCGCCTGCTGCCAGCGCGGGAACATGCGCAACTGCAGGTGTAAGCGGACTGTCAGGAACGCCACCAGCGTTTTGCCGAGGGCGTTGCTGCCGAGCAGCGAGCCATAGAGCACGTCCTGGATAAAACCGAGCAACCAGCCGGTGCCGACTGAATAGCGTTCCGGCATGGCGAGGCACCAGTAGATGAGCACCAGTCCCACCCAGTCGGGCCGGAACGGTTCGGCCCACGTGGGAAATGGCATGATCGCCAGTATCACGGCCACGGCGCACGTGACGAACAGTGTGAGCCGGCGGTGCGCGTCCAGGCCCAGTCTCATTTGGCGTTGCCTCCGCTCTTGGGCGGGACGCCGCGCCAGATGAGC
>DATICK010000046.1:0-14956 GCA_035456865.1 Sulfuricaulis sp. | reverse complement strand
CGGCAGGCTGACAGGCCGCGTTGGCCACAGTGATTACAACAACTGCCTCAAGCTTGGGTTCGATGCCGAAAAAATGGACTGGCCCAAATGGTTCAACAAGCTGGGGCTGAATGTCGAGATGCTGCCGGAAGTGCACGTGCCGGGCGAGATGCTGGGAACCATCAGCGCCGACATCGCGAAAAAATTCGGGTTGCCCGCCGACACCCAGGTCCTGGCCGGAACCACCGATGGCGTGGCGGCATTCCTCGCGGCCGGCGCCACCGAACCCGGACATGCCGTGACGGTGCTCGGTACGACACTGGTGCTGAAGCTGCTGTCGGAAAAACCGGTATTCTCGCGGGAGCACGGCATCTACAGTCACCGTCTCGGCAAGTACTGGCTCGCGGGTGGCGCCTCGAACAGCGGCGGCGCGGTGTTGTTGCAGTACTTCAAGGTCGCACAAATGCAGGAAATGACGCCGCTGCTCGACCCGGAAAACTTCACCGAGCTGGATTACTATCCATTGCCGGATATCGGCGAGCGTTTCCCGATCAACAACCCGGAAATGATGCCGCGGCTCGAACCGCTGCCCGGCAACAGCATCACCTTCTTTCAGGGAATGCTCGAGGGCATCGCGCGCATCGAGGCGCAGGGTTACGAACTGCTGAAAAAGCTGGGTGCGCCGGCGATCACGAGGGTTTATACCGCTGGCGGCGGTGCCAGGAATCCGGCCTGGGAGCGTATCCGTGAGCGTATCTTGCAGGTCGAAATGGAAAAGGCGCGCTCCGGGCACGCCGCCTATGGTTCCGCCATGTTGGCCGCCGGGATCGTGACCAAAACTTATCAATAAAATACCGCCTTCAGGCAAGCCACCATGCAAAAAACCGCCCTTTCGGGCGGTTTTTTTATCAGGGAATACGGCCCTGTCTCAGGAAATATCCACGGTCCCCTCAAGCGTGCCGGACTCGCCCAGGTTATCGCTCCAGAAAACTTTCAGCTTGTCGCCGTTCTTGGCGCCCTTGAGCCGGAATCCGAGCAGCGGGTCTTCGGAAACGGCGGTGCCGGTATTGACCACAACGACTACCTTGCCGTTGAGTTCGACATTCACCTTCTGGATGAAATGCGGCGGGATTTTCGCATTGGTGTTCTTGTCGGTGCGCAGTCCGGTTTCCATCGGGTGCGTGATCAGTATCTGCAACTCCACCACGCCATCCTGCAAGCGGGTGCGCATTTTCATTTTGCGATCTGCCATTGAATCATTCCTCAATCATTTAATACGTTGCGTTCATCAATCCTGGTGAACCCTCAGCCGCCGCACCCGCCCGCCGTCACCTTGATATTCTGCCTGGCGGTGTAGAGCTTGCCGCCGGACTTGACCACGGCGACCACATCCGATGTCTGGGCCATCTTCATGCGCGCAGAGAAATAGCCTTCGGCGCCGCTGAAACTGGCGTGGGCCACGAGCGGACTCGGATTTTTTTCGACGAACACGGCGATGGCTTCGACGTTGGGCATCTCGGCCGACACCTGGATTTGCACCTGGGCGCTGTTTTCGGCCTGGGTCGGCGCCTTCAGCTTGATCGAGGTCGAAGGACTCATCGCGCCGCTGCCGAACAGCGCCTGGACGGCGTCCTCGACTTTTTTGGCGGTGAAGGCGTCCTTGGGCCATTCGGCGGCGAGCGCCCGGGTCTGATGCAGCAGACCGGTACCGCCGACGGCGATCAGCACCGCGATGGCAAGTGAGTTCTTCAGGAACGTGCGACGGGGGTGTTGGGTCACGGGGTCCTCCGGATATATATAAAAAACGAAACAACGCAAATCTTCTTAAGCGACGAACAACATCTGCCTAACTATAGACGTCATGGTCCGGGGCTTTGTTCCTTGCCTCCAAAAAATGAGTACAGCAAGGGAACAAGGAACAGATTCACCGGCAACGAAAACAGCAGTCCTGTCGTCATGGCAATAATCACCGGATGCAATATGTCCGCGGCGCCAGCGCTGAACAGGAGCGGCATCATGCCCGAGAGGATGACAAAAGTCATCGCCAACAACGGGCGAAATTGACGTGCGGCAATTCGTCGCAGCATTTTCTGCCACAACCATCCCTGTCCACTCAGTCCGGCCGCTGACGCGACGAACTGCGACGTCTGTCCCGCCACGATGCCGATCAGGATCAATCCGCCCATCCACACCACCGGTGACAACGGCATACCGGACAGCAGCAAGATCGCACCGGTTCCCGCCACGACGCTAATGGCGGTCAAGGTAATCATCGTCGCGGCACGCCATGATCGATGCAACAACGCCTGTATGATGAACAAAAAAATCAGCGCCAATCCGAACACGGCGGGCTCCTGGCTTCGGTTCGTTTCTACTGTATTTCCGGAGCCCGCGAAGGAGAACCGGTAACCGGCGGGAAGTTTGTATTTTTCAAGCATCGCATGTATCCGTTCCCCTGCCTGCTCTGGCGATACACCCTTGGCAGGCGATGCCACGATCTCGACATCCGGAATTCCATGGCGGCGTCGAATCTGCGTCGGAGCATGAACGTGCTCAACGCTGGCGACATCGCCCAGATGTACGGCTGGCCGGTCTTCCAGTTCACCCAGGAGCAGTATCCGGTCCAAGGCAACGGCGTTACTGGATTCCTCCTGTGGCAGGCGCAGGCGTATCTCATAACGATGTTCGGCGTCGCGGAAATCTCCGGCCGGTATGCCGGTGAGCGCGATCGCCAGTGCTCTTCCGGCATCGGTGATTTCGATTCCCAGTTCACGCGCGCGATCTTCATCCATGCGCAGAGTGAGTTCCTCGTGTGAAGCCTGCAAGCTGTGACTTACTTCGCGCCAACCCGGCATGGAACGCAGCCGCTGCGCGATATCGTCGGCATACGTGGCCAAACGTTCACGATCGGCTCCCTGAATGTGCACCACCACGGCTCCCGTATCGTCGGTCAGTTGAACTTCCTGCCGTTTAATGGAAAATACCGTCAACATCAGGGCCGCCAGAATAATTACCAAGATCAGCGCGACTACGGGTTTCCGCAGCAGCCGCCTTAACAAGTTATCGTACGATTGGCGTATTCTGGCGATCCAGTAACCGACAAACCCCTTTCTGCGCTCCTCCCCATGACGACGGCGCGTGTCGAATGCCGGAACCAGCATCAGGGCGAACATGGCGGAGAGCAGCCAGGCGGCGCCAATAACAAGGACAAATTCCCGAAACACCAGGTTTATTCCGCCGCTCACGAACAATACCGGTAACAGCGCGGCCGGAAGAGCAGCCACCGTGGCCATAATCGGACTTACCGTGATGGCACCGTGGTCCGCAGGGGGGCGCGTGTTTTCGAACAGCAGGATGGCGCTGCTGCCGAACAAACCCGCGCCCATCGCCAGCCCCCCGAGCGTCATCACATCGAGCGTAAATCTCAACAGCGCCATCAATACAAAAGCCGCCAACAACGAAGCAGCGATGACAACTCCAAGTAGTAGGCTACGCCGTCCACTGCCCAGTAACAGCTGCGCCGTAAACAGCGCCAGCGCCACACCTGCCAGGAGCGCCAAGGCGATACGCCCGAGTGATTGCCGCGCCTGAAGAAGTTTCGGCGAGAGAGGATGGACCTCGATGTCTTCGGGTATCAACCGGTTCGCGCGCATCCATTCTCCATGCGCCTGAATCCGTTCGACTACGTCCGACATGACCGCCCGCGGCTGACTGTGGACAGTAACTTTAACGGCTTCTCTGCCGTCAAAAAGGAAATGCTCAGGCCTCGCCCCTTCGCCGAGCGTTACCGTGGCGATTTCGGAGAGCGAGACGCTTTCACCGTCAGGCAGGATCACCGGTAGCGCCGCCACGGAGGCGGCGCCACCCGATTGCATCGCCACGTGGCGGCCGTGGCTCTTTGCCGGGGGACGCCGAACCGCGATAGCGGTATCCGTCGCGGGGGGCTTGCGGATCGCCTGCAACAGATCGCCGAACGAAAGCCCGTATCCCGCCAACCGCCGCTGATCCGGCATCACCAGGATTTCGCGCACCGCACCGCCTTGCACGTCAACCGTAGACACGCCTGGCAACTCGCGGAGCTTTCTGGCGAACTCATCCTGGACCCAGTCACGCAATGCCAGTGAGTCGCGTGCGCGCGACGTTACGACAAATTCCGCCGCAACGGACGATGCGTCCGCAATGAAAACGCCTGGCGGCTCCACCGAAGCGGGCCAGAATGACTTGGCCCGATCGAGCCGGACAGCCGTATCCTGCTGCGCGGCTTCGATATCGCGCCGGTTTTTCAACTTCAAATCGATGACGGCGCCACCCGACTCGGTAACCGACTCGATACCTGACACACCCGCGGTCCCGGTAAGCGTCTGTTCCAGACGGCGAGTAATTTTCTCCTCGATCACCGACGCGCTCACACCCGGCACCGAAACCCGCACAAGCAAGTGTGGCGCCTCATGCGCGGGCAACAGGTCGATCGGAAGACGACCGAGCGCGAAAAACCCCGACAAAAAAACAGTCAGCGTGGCGAGGACAACAAAAAACCGATGTCGCGAAGACGGACGAACGGCGGCCGGGGGCATGCGCCGCGTATTCCTTTATTCCTGCGTGCGTGCGAGAGTCAGAAGAGGCTCGAGCTCGGCGAGCGCGCGTTGGTACACTTCGCGCTTGAAACTGATGATGTGCTCGAGCGGTCTCCAGTACTCGATCCAGCACCACTCGTCGAATTCGGGCCGCTCGCACAGATCGAGCCGCACGTCAGCATCGCACCCCAGATGACGCAACAGGAACCAGATCTGTTTCTGACCACGGAAAGCGCTGTTCGGGTTGCGGCGGCGATAATCGTCGGGGATATCGTAATGCAGCCAGTCGCGGGTTCGTCCCAGTATCTCGACATGCGACGGAACCAGGCCGACCTCTTCGCGCAGCTCGCGGTACATGGCGGCCTCAATGGCTTCCTTCGGCCGGATGCCGCCCTGCGGGAACTGCCAGCCGTCCTGACCACAGCGTCGCGCCCAGAAAACCTGGTTGTGGCCATTGCACAGAATAATGCCCACGTTGGGGCGGTAACCGTGTTCGTCTATCATTACAAATCCGCCAAAACCAAAATACGATGAGGACTTAGGGTGATTTTTCCACGAAGCCGCGGCGGCGGCAATGCTGGGCGCATAAGCGGTTGTTGCATCGGTGTCGTGCTGCTGACCGGCGCGCTGGGTCTCTACGGCTGCGCTTCGCCGCCTCGCATCCCCGCCAATATCGTCCTGCGGGATGTTCACAACAACGGCTACACCCTTGCCTTCGACAGCCGCTCGGAAACCCTGGCGAGCGGAGGATCGGAGGGCCGCATACGACTCTGGCACCTGCCGGACGGGAAGGAACTTTCCAGCTGGAAAGCGCACACTGATTCGTTGCAGGGGCTTGTGTTTCTCGACCACGACCGCGAATTGCTCTCCGCCGCCTATGATGGCTCGCTCGCGCGCTGGACGCGCGACGGAACACTGCTGAAACGCCTGAACACACCGGCACCGGTCACCAGCATGGCGGCGGATGAAGCCACCAATCTCGTCGTTACCGGACACAGCGACGGGCATGTACGCCTGTGGCGGCTCGCGGATCTTTCTCTCTGGCACGACCTGCATCCACATCGCGGTGCGGTGCGCGCGGTGGCCTATCATGCCGCCACCAAACAACTGGCCTCGAGCGGAACCGATGGACGCGTGTTTTACTGGCGAGGACGCGAGGAACCGCACCCATTGCCCTCTCCACCCACGGACGCACAGGACCTGGCCTTCGCGCCCGACGGGACTTTTCTCATGGGCAGCGGCTGGTTCAATCTGTTCCGCTGGCAGCTCGATAACGGTGGTCTGCAGATACTACCGACGGCGCATCACGGCATTGTCAAGTCGATCAACTTCAGCCGCGACGGCCGGGCGCTGGCGAGCATAGGCCGTCAGACCGACAGCGCGGTGTACCTGCTGGATGCCGAGACCGGCGCCGTGCTGAAACGTTTTCAGTCGCATGAGCTGTGTGGAAGCTTCGTGCGCCTCTCACCCGACGGGCGCTATCTCGCCTCCACTTCCGACGACGCGAGCGTATATATCTGGGACCTGCAACACCCGCTGGCGGAACAGACTTTCTTCGCAAAATAAAATATATTTCACCGCCAAGAGCGCCAAGAAAGCAAGAAATATGAAACATCTCTCTCTAGAATTCTCTCGACACCCTTGGCGTCGTGGCGTCTTGGCGGTTTAACTTTATTAAACAGGATTTTTATCTTGAGTCTCGCCATTTTCGATCTCGACAACACGCTGCTGCGCGGCGACAGCGATCACGCCTGGGGGCGGTTCCTGATCGAGAACCACGTTGTCGATGGCGCGGAGTACGAACGCGAAAACGAGCGTTACTACGCCCAGTATCAGGCGGGCACGCTCGATATCATGGAGTTTCTCGCGTTCGCCTTGAAACCGCTCGCCGCCCACGACCGCGCCAACCTGGATAGCTGGCACCGGCAGTACATGCAGACCAAGATTCTGCCCATGATCACACCCGCCGCCCGCGCGCTCGTGAACCTGCACCGCGCGCACGGCGATACACTCGTCATCATCACCGCGACCAACCGCTTCGTCACCGAACCGATCGCCTGGGAGTTCAATATTCCGCACCTCATCGCCACCGAACCGGAGGAGCGCGACGGGCGCTTTACCGGCAGGGTCGCGGGCACGCCATGCTACCGCGAAGGCAAGGTAACGCGGCTGAAGAGCTGGATGAAGGAACAAGGGCAGACGTTGCAGGACAGCTGGTTCTACAGCGATTCGCACAACGATCTGCCGTTGCTTTCCATCGTCGACCACCCGGTGGCGGTCAATCCCGACGATATCCTGCGGCGCGAGGCGCAGCAGCGCGGTTGGCAGATTCTGCCCCTGCGCTGAGCGAATCGCCCATGAACCGCCGCCTGCCGATCACGCTCCTGCTGCTGGCGGCGGCGCCATTAAGCCTGTGGTTTGCGCTGTCCCAGGGCAGCCTGAACATCGCGACGGCGGAACTGTGGCGGGCGCTGCTCGGCGGCCACGACAACGCCACGGCGTATCTGGTCATACACGAATTGCGTCTCCCGCGCGCGCTTTCGGCTTTCGCCGTGGGCGGGCTGCTGGCGCTCTCGGGCGCATTGCTGCAAGTGCTGTTGCGCAATCCGCTCGCGGATCCCTATGTGCTCGGCATCTCGGGCGGCGCGGCGGTCGCGACGCTGCTATCGATGCTGGCCGGTCTTGGCTCGGGATGGTTGCGTGGCAACGCCTTCCTCGGCGCCATGCTTTCCATGCTCATCGTCTTCGGTCTGAGCCGCGCCGGTGCCGCCTGGACGCAGAATCGTCTGCTGCTTACCGGCGTGGTGGTCGCCGCCGGCTGGGGCGCCGTGATCAGCCTGATTCTGGCGGTGGCGCCGTCGGCACAGGTTCAAGGAATGCTCTTCTGGCTGATCGGCGATCTGAGTTACGCTTCTCAACCCGGAGTGGCGATTACCGCCCTGGTGATCGGTCTCGCGGTGTCACTGTGGCTCGCGCGCCCGCTCAATCTGCTCATGCGCGGCGAAAATGTCGCCGCCACGCTGGGAGAGAATCCGGCGCGGCTGCGGCTTATCATTTATCTCCTGGCCTCACTGCTGACCGCCATGGCGGTCACACTGGCGGGAAGCATCGGGTTCGTGGGTTTGATCATTCCCCATATATTAAGGTTGGCCGGCGGCTCCGATCACCGCTTTCTGCTGCCCGCGAGCGTCCTGTTCGGCGGCGGATTTCTGACGGTGGCCGATACCCTGGCGCGTAGTGGGGCGGCGCCCATGCAGCTCCCGGTCGGCGTGCTCACCGCCCTGCTGGGCGTCCCGGTGTTTCTTTTTCTTCTCGCCCGCACGCGCTGATGCTGCGCACAGACCGCCTGACACTGCGCATCGCCGATCGCAACCTGTGCAATCGGCTCGATGTCGGCTTCAACGAAGGCGAAAACTGGGTAATCCTCGGAGCAAATGGCAGCGGCAAGACAACTCTGCTGCACGCGCTCGCCGGCCTGCGCGAACCGGATCAAGGTGGCGTCCTGCTCGACGACGTTCCCGTTCGCGATATCCCGCATCGTCAGCGCGCGCGACGGTTGGGCGTGCTGTTTCAGGATTTCGAATCGGCATTCCCGGCCACGGTGCTCGAGACCGTGCTGACCGGTCGTTACCCGCGCCTGGAACGCTGGCAGTGGGAAAGCGCGGAGGATTATCGCGCGGCCGAAGCCGCGCTCGAGGCCGTCGAACTCACCGGTTTTGTCCAGCGGCCGCTCATCACCCTGTCGGGCGGCGAGCGGCGGCGCGTCGAAATCGCTGCCCTGCTCACCCAGGATGCACCCATTTGCCTGCTGGACGAGCCGACAAACCACCTCGACCTGCGTCACCAGATCCGGATGCTGGAAATGCTGGCCAGCCGAGCACACCGGCCAGGCCACCTGAACATTATTGTTCTACACGACGTTAATCTCGCCGCGCGCTTTGGCACCCATGGCATCCTGCTGTTCGACGATGGCGAATGCCTCCATGGACCGCTGTCCGACATGCTCTCGCGCCCGAACCTCGAGCGGCTGTACCACTGTCGCCTGCGCGAAATTCATGACGACGGCGCCCGCTGGTACCTGCCCGACTAGCGCTCAGTGCCCAAGGCGAACGGGCGACTCCCTTCCGAGGCGAAGCTCCTTCGAAGGGAGTACGCCGGTCCGCCACAAGAAACTAAGTTCATTGAGTCGCACTGGCCGCCACCGCCGAAAGAGCTATCGCCTCGGGCGGTGGCGGCCCCTTCGCAATGGGCGCCAGTAGCCGCAATGAACAATGTGTCCGTGAGCGCTACTGCCACCGTCTCCCAAAGAGCTTCGCCTCGGGATCCAGCGGCTAGCGTCAAAGTGGATTAAAAAAGGGCCGGCCGTTATACTTCCGGCCACTCGCAGCAGTACTTAAAATAATAGAGGATGGGGCACGCGCATTGGGATTAGGTCGTCTGCTTGAATCCGCGCCAGGGCATGGGCTCTGTGTCCATCCTTTTCTTCTCCTTTTCCCGGCGGTGACGTACCTATGATGCGTCTACGGCTTTTCCCACGAACTTTGCGTGCGCGGATCGCCGCATCCTTCTCTATCCTTTTATTGCTTACCGCCGCAGTTGTCACCCTCGCTTTCGCGCGCCAGGCGGCCCACACCCATCTCGAGGCACAACAACAACTGGCCCAGAACCTGATGGTGTTTGTCGAACCGGCCGTGCGTGGCATGGTGGCAAATTACGATGTCACGGGGCTGGACAATTACATGCAAAAAATTGCCGCCGACCCCGCAATCGCCTCAATCCGCATCGTCGACGAAAGCGGCGGCTCCCTGCTGTATCAGCATCAGGGCGACATGGAGCCGGCCAGCAGGATGTCGCGGATACTGGCGGGCGTTTCCGGTGCCAGCCCGCTGCTCATTTCGGAAATTGTCGTCAACGGCGCGAGGGTCGGGCGCATCGAAGCGTTGCTATCGTACGCACCGCTCAATCAAAGCATACGGCAGGTCATCGTTGTCGGCAGCGCGTTGACTGCGATCGTGCTGGCCGTGGCTTTCCTGCTCGCATACCTGCTGCTAACACGTTTTACCGCGCCGCTCCGGCCGCTCATGCAATGGGCGCGCGAATTCGCCCACGGTAACTGGCATCCGCGCGTGAAACTGATCGAGTCGGGCAGCCGTGAAATCCAGGAACTCAACCAGGCATTCACCGACGGCTCGGCCACGATGCGTCACTACATACAAAGCCTCGAGGAAACACGTGAGCTGCTCGAATACAGCGAAACGCGCCTGCGAAAACTCGTCAACAGCATGCATGAAATCCTGTTCGAACTCGATGCCGACGGCCGCATCGTATTCCTCAACCCGGCCTGGCAGGCGCTGACCGGTTTTGCCGCGGACGAATCGCTCGGAAAATCTTTCAGCGATTTTCTTCTGGGCGAGGACGCTATCCGCGACTTCGAAGCAAACGCACTTCCGCGCCTGCACGAGAAAAACCGCGAGATCTCGCTGCGCTCGGCGAATGGCAAGCACTTGTGGATGAGTCTCGATGCCGATGCACAAACTGACTCGGCGGGAAATTTTACCGGTATAATCGGCACGTTCAGCGACATCACCAGGAGTGTTGAACTCAACCACCTGCTGAGCCGGTATCAGGACGAACTGTATCACCTGTCAGTCACCGATCCGTTGACCGGCCTCTACAACCGCCGCCACTTCGACAGCCAGCTGGAAGTTATCTTGTCGGATCATTTGCCGAAGAATATGCCGGTGTGTCTGCTGCTCATCGATCTCGACGGCTTCAAATTCATCAACGACACCTACGGCCATCCTTTCGGCGACGAGGTGCTGCGCACCACCGCCCAATTGCTCAAGCAGCAGGTGCGGCGCAACGACTACATCGCGCGCCTGGCGGGCGATGAATTCGCCATGGTGCTCAAGAACACCGACATCGAAAACGCCACGCGCATCGCGCAGAAGCTCCACGACTGCATCGGCGACACGCGCATCCCGTTGCCGGTGGGGCACATGCAGCTTCAGTCCTCCATGGGCGTGGCCGAGGCACCGACGCATGGAGCCAACGCCCAGGACCTGGTGAGCGCCGCGGATGTCGCGCTCTACCACAGCAAACGCGGCGGCCGCAATCGCATCGAGGTACTATCGCCAGATATCAGCCGGGCGGTAATGTCGATCTTCAGTCAGGGGTTCCAGCTGCGTAATGCGATCGAACAGGGACACATCCATCCCGCCTTTCAGCCCATCTGCAATCTCAAGAACGGAGTACCGATGGCCTACGAAGTCTTGGCGCGCATGCGGGTCAATGGTCTGGTGATCCAGGCAAAGGACTTCATCACGGTGGCGGAAGAGCTGGGACTGACACGTGAAGTGGATTTGCACGTGATCGGCCAGGCGCTGTTGCTGACGCCCTCCGAACATGCCTTGTTTCTCAACGTGGATATATCTTCTTTCAACGACAAGGAATTTGTGCAGGATCTGAGCAAGTTGCTTAAACCGGCCTGTGCCGACGGACGCTCGATTACTATTGAGATCACCGAACGCGAGACCATTCCCTTGTGCGACGGTCTGCATCAGGATATCCAGACCCTGCGCGCCTTTGGTTGCAAGTTGGCGCTCGACGATTTCGGCAGCGGTTATTCCACTTATAACTTCCTCAACCAGTTCCGACCGGATTACCTCAAAATTGAGGGCTCATTCGTGCGCGGCATGATGCAAAACGAGGCCGACCGCAAGATTGTGACCCATATTCACGAACTGGCCTCCTCCTTTGGGATGCAAACCATCGCTGAAAGCGTGGAAGACGCCGCGACCGAACACGCGCTTCAGGAAATTGGGATTTGCAATGCCCAAGGCCTGTTCTACGGCGCTCCGCGCCTGGTTTCCTGATCCTGCCCTGGCTACCTACCAGTGACATTTTGGACGCCATCAATTAAAATCATTGATCTTTATATGCAATAATAACGATGGAAAGTTTCTCCAATTTGAGAAAAATAGGCGCCCGGTTGCTTGATGTTGTCTTGGATTACCATTTACCATTCACGGTTTACTTAAATCTTAACCAAGGAAGCTTAACTTTATGAAAAAGTACTCGATTCTGCTTGCCGCACTGTTGGCCATGACGGCAGTAACCGCTTGTGAGAAAAAGGAACAAAAGGCTGACGCCCCGGCACCTGCACCAATGGCCCCGGCTGCCCCGGCTGCCCCGGCGGCAGATGCTCCCAAACCGGCGGAAGCTGCTCCTGCGGCCCCTGCTGCTCCTGCTGCCCCCGAGAAGAAGTAAGGCTGACAAGATTGAGTTATCAGCTGCATACAAAAAGCCGGCCTTCGGGCCGGCTTTTTTTGTTTCCGCGTCGTGAACGAAAACATCACGGCATGGTTTCATCGCTTCCTGCATATCCGCGCCATGATTACAAGTCTCGTCAATCATTGACACATCTTCCGTCGCTTCATATATTGCACGCGAGTATGTAGCTCAAGAGCTTCAGGTGTTTCCCGGATTTTTCATTCCGGGAGATGAAACGGGAAACCGGTGCGTCCTTCGAGAAATCACGGCGGACAATCCCGGCGCTGCCCCCGCAACGGTAAACGAGTTAAGGCGAATCAAGCGCCACTGTACGACCTCAATCGCATGCGATTAAGGTCCGACGGGAAGGCGATTCGCCAGGTCAATCCACTCGTGAGCCCGGAGACCGGCCTGAGGTTACCCATACGGTGTCGCGGAGGGCGGCGCGGGCGGCCATGGCCTCACGCCTTCCGCTTTTCCCCCTTTCCTCCGCACACTCAAATCAACCCCTGCGCGGGTGCGCGCAGTTTGCGGAGGAAAAAAATGAAATCATCTGCCGTCCGGCCGGCCATCCTGTTCATGGTCTGCGCCATTCCAGTGACCAGCCTTGCCGAAACGATTATCCCAAATGCTGTTATCGTCACCTCGACACGCCTGGAGGACGACACGACACGCCTGCCGTCATCGGTAACCATCATCACGGCGGAAGACATACGCCGCAGCCCGGCGAAAACGCTGCCGGAACTGCTCGCTCTGCAAGCCGGCGTTTCCACCCGCAGCCTCTATGGCAATCACGCCACGCAAACCTCGGTAGATCTGCGCGGATTCGGCGCGACCTCCACCCAAAACACGCTGATTCTGCTCGACGGTCGTCGCTTAAACGACCTCGACCTTTCCGACGTGAACTACGTGGCGATTCCACTCGGAAACATCGATCGCATCGAGATCATCCGCGGCGGCGGCAGCGTGCTGTACGGCGATGGAGCAGTCGGCGGCGCAATCAACATCATCACCAAGAAACCGGGGCGCGCAGGAACAACGGGCAACGTCACCGCCACCGGGGAGTCCTACAAAACGAAACAGCTGGATGCTTCGGTTTCGCACGGCGAAGGGCCGTTTTCATTCAACATCTTTGCCAACGGCATCGATTCCGATGGTTATCGCCGCAACAACGCGCTACACCAGGGCAATCTGCAAACCGACATGCGCTGGAGCGAGGATCAAGGCGAATGGTTCCTCAAATTCGGCGCGGATGATCAGAGTCTCCGACTGCCCGGCGTGCGTCATGTCGATCCTGGCGCCGGGGTCGATGAACTCGTCGACGACCGACGCGGCACGAATACACCTAACGACTATGCCAAGCAAAGAGGAGGTTCGCTCGTCATGGGCTACAGCCGTTTTCTGCCCGCCGATCGGGAACTGATCGTCGATGGCGGTTATCGGATGAAGAATCAGAAGGCATTCTTCGACGACTACACCTTCGGCGGCGCCTTCGCCAACTACGTGGATACCGACCTTGCCACCGGTTCCTTCACGCCACGCGTGAAAATCCGACACGCTCTCTTCGGCCAGCCGGGCAATTTCACCACGGGTTTCGACTATTACCGCACACAATATGATTCCGACCGTTCATTAAACCCGTCCGTGGCGGGCACGCCGATACACCGGCTAAACGTCAACCAGTCGAGCATGGCGGTTTATGGCGAGAACATGAACAATATCGGCGACGACTCCACGCTGACGGTAGGTGCCCGTCTGCAGCGTGTCCGGATGGAGGCGCGCGATGACTTCAATTCCGGCGCGCCGGGCGGGGCTTTCGGCAGCGGTGCGCCGGACCGGAACAGCACCGACAACCAGCATATGCTCGACCTGGGGATACGCCACCGGCTCGGCGAGAAATGGTCGGTTTACGGCAAGCTCGGGCGCAGCGTGCGCTTCGCCACCGTCGATGAATTTTTCCAGACCGATCCGAACAACTTTCTTCAGATCTTTTCGCCCCTCAAGCCGCAGACGGCCGAAAGCGTCGACCTGGGTTCGGATTACACCGATGGCAACACGCGACTCAGTGTCGGCGTTTACCGCATGGATTTACGCAATGAAATCCACTTCGATCCTGTCGTTTTCGCCAACGAAAATCTCGACCCAACGCGTCGTCACGGCCTGACCTTGTCCATCGAGCAACGGTTGGCGGAAAAATGGCGCGTCGCAGCCGATTACGCCTATACACACGCTGTTTTCCTGGAAGGGGTTTTCGCCGGCAACGAAGTGCCGCTGGTCGCGCGCGATACCGGCAGTCTTTCCCTGTTTTGGACGCCGCAAGCAAAACTGAACCTCTCGGCCGCCGCGCGCTACACCGGCACGAAACGCTTCGACAATGACCAGACGAACACCTTTCAGAAAATCCCCGCTTACACTATGGTGGATCTCAAACTCCTCGGCGAGTACAAGCAATGGCAATGGACCGCGGCGGTCAACAATATCTTCGATGAAAAGGCGTTTGACTACGGCGTCCGCAGCGCCAGTTCGGTGGACATCTACAACGCCTATCCGCTGCCGGAGCGAAGCGTATCCTTTTCGCTGGGCAGGAGTTTCTGATCATGATCCCGCGCGCCTACCACGTCACCCTGACCCGGTTCCTGCTGTTGTCGTGCGGCGTGCATTTGCTGCTGCTCATCAGCCACGGACGAACCACCGAGATCGCCGCTCTGCGCCATCTTGGGCAACCGGAGATCAGCGTCGAACTCGAAAACGCGGTGCAGGCTCCGCACGTGCCGGAAAAAACGTCCGTCATCGCCTCCTACTCCGTGCAACACGCTCCGGCGGTCCCGATTCCGCCGGCCGCACAAGCATCCGACCCCAGCGAATCGCGATCCGTTGATTCGGCTCATGACATTGCACCGGAACATGAATCGGACGACGTCACGTCCGGTAACGCCTTGCGCAATCAGCTACAGGGCGAATTGCAGACCCGTCTCGCGCGCTACCTGACATACCCGCCGCTGGCACGCGAGCGCGGTTGGCAGGGAACGGTCTGGCTCGGATTGCACGTCGAGCCCAACGGACGCCTCGAAAACGTCCATCTGGAACGCAGCTCCGGCTATGCCGTTCTGGACCGATCGGCGTTAAACTCT